>NZ_JAJJZF010000010.1:0-148969 GCF_020966275.1 Pseudoalteromonas sp. MB41
GTTGTCATGCCAATGGCATTGCCCGGTAGCTACGTTCGGAACTGATAAGCGCTGAAAGCATCTAAGCGCGAAGCAGGCCTCGAGATGAGTTCTCACTAGACTTTTAAAGTCTCTGAAGGGCCGTTGAAGACTACAACGTTGATAGGCAGGATGTGGAAGTGGTGTGAGCCATTAAGCTAACCTGTACTAATTACCCGTGAGGCTTAACCATACAACGCCAAACGCGTTTTATGACAGCGTAACAGACAGAAGTTAGTATACTAAAGTAGATTTTACGATTATCAGATTTCCAGATTTTATGTAGGGTGAACCGCAGCGCTTAATGCGAAATCAGTTCACCTTGCGCAAAGGACTCGTAAGCGCGATGCGCTTTGTCGAGAATCCTTTCCACGCATTTTGCTTGGTGACAATAGCGTTTTGGACCCACCTGACTCCATGCCGAACTCAGTAGTGAAACGAAACAGCGCCGATGATAGTGTGGCATTTGCCATGTGAAAGTAGGACATCGCCAGGCTCCTAATTAGAGAAACCCGTTGCAGCAATGCAGCGGGTTTTTTGTTGCCTGTAGAAAAATAAAACACCCAACAAGACCCCCTACGACCTATATCCTAGTAGGCATAAGCGCAAGATGAAGAGACGTAGGAGGCACTTTAGTGCCGAAGTATCTGATATGCCCTTCATACATAACCACTGACATTCACGGCTAAAGCCGTTCCCACGCTTTATAATCAGATGCTTAATCACGATTCCCATGTTGTTTAATCATGACGACAAGAATGAAAGATTCCCTTAAATTGCTCACTTCGCTTCTGGTTCAAATAACTAGGCGTAGTAGGAGGCACTTGAGTGCCGAAAGGGTCTGATATGGCCTTCATACATAACCCCTGAGATTCACGGCTAAAGCCGTTCCTACGCTTCTTAATCACGATGTTCAATCACGGTTCCCACGCTGCTTAATCATGATGACAAGAATGAAGGGACTCTAAAATGGGCTACTTCACTTTACGCTAACCTAATTAGCGCGTAGGAGGTACTTTAGTGCCGAAAGTGTCTGATATGCCCTTCATACAACACCCCTGACATTCACAGCGCTGTCTCTGGCGAATTACCTGATATATCACACTGTTCTATTTCTTTTACATCTGCGCGGCCATCGCTTAGGTAGCATTGTTCTAGTAAAGAGCAATAGCAGATCTCGGTTTTGATGCTATTACGTTGCTTGTTTACTTTGTCCCATTGAGTTTCATTAAATCCCGTTCGCTTGAAACCAAAAAGTTTAAGTTCGCTGCCAGATGCCAGTAAACGGTTATCACTGGCACTCGTCATAATCCAGCCAAATGCTTCGAAAATATTTATGTTGGGAGAATCATCTTGCAGAGTTTGTAGCTGTGTTTCATATGCTTGTGTATCAAAACAGCATGCAGAAATTACTTTATAGATATCTAAATATGATTGGTCGTTATAGTGATACTTCACATACTTTACTATCGCAGGTCCTGATCCTGAATTAGTGAGTACAAAGGTGATTTCAGGTAGATTTTTTTCTTCATCATAATTCTCCGTCATAACTTCAAGCCAAGGCCATGTGGCGGCTTTTACTTGTCGTTCTGCAGCATTTGCTTGCAGGTATGTGGCATAAAAAGACGCTGCTGAAATAATAATGGCACACAGTGCGAGAAAGAGGTTTAGGCGCTCATTGGTAAACCAGGCTTTAGGCTGTTTAGAGTCGTCGGGTTCAGTGCTTACCGTGGTTGATTTTGGTTGGTGTTCATCGCTTGCCTCTTGCTGATGTGTCTCAAGAGTTGATTCGGTGACGTCCTTTTGTTGATTATCCATGACTTTGTCGTTGTTATTTTTATAGACTACTAAAGATACAACTTTAATTGGATATATAAAAGAGACAGGGAGTAAAACTCCCTGATTTGGTATTAACTATTTGAGATAAATACGGTGAGCTTTTCGCCTACTCTTAGACTATCTCTAGAAAGGTTATTCCATTGCTTTAGTTTGGTTATGCTGACTTTGTATTGCTTTGCTATTTTCCATAAGCTGTCGCCAGATCTTACTTTGTACTCAATTTGTTGATCAGCTAATTGCGGTAATATGAGTTTTTGACCTACGCGAATAGTGTTCGTTTTTAAGCTATTAAAGGTTTTAAGCTGGCTGACAGTCACTTTATAACGTTTTGCTATCACGCTTAAGCTATCGCCGCGTTTTACGGTGTAATGTTGCCACTGGCTGTAATCATTACTTTTCTGATTTGCTAACAGTGTTTTAAAAGTTGACTGTTGATCTTTTGGTACCACAATATGTGGCGCATCTATTACTGCAGGGTAGCGAATTACGCCATGGTTTAACTCTTCGAGTTCTTGCCATTTTGCTTTGTCAGCTAAGATCACAGCCCCTGACACAGGCAAGATGCTAATTGCTTCTTCATTTTTAATCGACGGAAAGACCATTTTTTGATGTTTAAGCAACTGTGCAGCAGCGAGCAGCTTGGGCACATATTGACGAGTTTGTGATGGTAGTTTTAAGCTGAAAAAATCGGTTGGTTTACCTTGCTTTTGATTACGAGCAATGGCTTGTAACACTCGCCCCTCACCGATATTGTAGGCAGCAATAGCATGATACCAATCGCCATCAAAGCGTTTATAAAGATACTCCATAAAATCGAGAGCTGCACGTGTGCTGTCAATCACATCTTGTCGACCATCATACCAAGGAGTAATTTTTACTTTAAAGTATTTGGCGATTGAAGGAGTGAGTTGCCATAAACCCGATGCATGCTTGTGCGAATAGGCACTGGCATCAAAATCGCTCTCTATAAGCGGCATTAGGGCAAGTTCTATGGGTAAGTCACGGTTTTCTACTGCTGTGACGATATGATACAAATACGGCGCTGCACGGCGGCTTATTTCTTCCATATAATTCGGATGAGTAAGGTACCAAGCAATGCGCTTTTGTACATCAGGATGACTTGAATCGCTAAACTGCAGTTGAACGCGAATACGCTGCCACACATCTTCAAGTTCACTTGGTTTTAGCGGTGGCACCGCATCTACTTGTTCTGTTTTAGATTCTGTAACCACAGTATCTGGATTTGCCTTAATTATGGGCTTCTTTTCAGTAAGAGACTCAGGGGCAGTCTGACAGCCTGTTACAATAAGACAAACAACAAGGCCTAAAAATCGATTTAAAAACACGTATTAAAATACTCCGTTAACTTAGGTGCGGGTAAACTAAAGCGCCTAAGCTTAACATAGGGTGAGCTAAAAATGACCATTAGATTAACAACGTGCTAACTCTCTCACCCAATTGAAATTAAAACGAAATACTAACTTGTAACCCAGCATAACCATGGTTTTGTGCCTCCCAATAGCGGCTGTCTATTTCTCGGGCTCTGGCATAGATCTCTATTCTGAATGGCTTAGAGTCCACGCCTATACCAACACCCACATAGCCATCGATACTATTGTTATCGTCATCGAAGCGGTCGTTATAGTCATGGTCTTTTCGGTCGTCGTAGAAAGCGAGCTCAATTAAATCTAAGCCCACTTCGCCATAGACAAAAAAGTCACTGAAATAGCCAAATTTTATGCCAGTGTCGAGGGTTAAAAATGTCTCCCGATCACCTTTTTTAGTAAACACTTCAGCTGACCCAAGCGCTGTTGTCAATGCTGCGCCAAAATTGCTGTTGTTATTTTTAGCCATAAATTCGACACCTGCCGAGGTGATTGAGTCAGTGCTATTACGTTCTGACTTCACAAACAGGTTTATATTAGGGTTGTCATAAATCCCTGCAAAGCTTGTAGAAGGAATTAAGGCAAGTGGTGCAAAAAGTGCTAAGCCGAGATATTTCATATTGAATTTAATCCATTAACTGTAATGGGTACAATAATATCAATCTTGGTGAGTTCTAATTGTAAGAAAATGTTCTAAATTGGCAGGTTAGCCGACAATGTGTGCTCAATTTAATATCGCTATATTGTAATTTTTAAAGGTCTTTAATCTTCACTGCGGGGTTACCTGCTACTAGGGTATTTGCCGCGACATCTTTAGTAACTATTGCCCCTGCGCCAACTACGGCATTATCAGCAACTTTAATACCTGCAAGTATAATCGCGCCAGCACCAATCCATACATTATTACCAATGCTAATCGGCGCTGCAAAATTAGCTTTAGCTAAACGCTCGGAGGGGTTTGCTGCATGCGATACTGCAAGAATTTGCACATTTGGGCCAATTAAGCAGTCATTGCCTATGGTAATTTGTGCATCTGATAGCGGCGCATCAAGTATTGTACAGTTAATATTTATGAAGGTTCGATCACCTATTTTAATACCACTGCCATAATCACAATGAAAACCCGCTTCAATAACGACCTGTTCACCACACTGAGCAAACATGCATTTTAGTCGTTTTAAATTGCCTTTACTGGGACTTTTGGCAAATAAACGGCAAATCTCATGTGCGTTTTTACGCTGTTCAATCAGGGATTTATCTAGGCTATTAAACTCTTTCATGGTGATCAGTCTAAGTAAATTCTAAAGATAGCTTATCGCGTAAAAGTCAGAGATCAAAATAAACTTAGTGGGGTTATAAAACATTCACTTGCCATTTATATTGTTTCGTTTAAAATCCCGTAACTTTCGAAACGAAACTTATGTGATCAGGTTAATGACAAAACGAAACACTCAACAACGTCGTCATACAATATTAAGTCAGGTTAATGAACTTGGCGAAGTAGCCGTTGAAGCGCTGGCTGAGCAGTTTCAAACCTCCGAAGTGACCATTCGTAAAGATTTAACAGCGCTTGAAAAAAGTGGCTTATTACTGCGCCGCTATGGTGGGGCTATTGCATTACCGCAAGAGATTGTGAGTGATGAAGAAGACTCAGTACGTAAAATCGCAATCGCTAAAGCGGCTGCGGGCCTTATTAAAGATCATAACAGAGTGATCATAGACAGTGGTCGCACAACGGCTGCCATGATCCCTGAGCTTGCAAGTAAACGTGGCCTAGTAGTAATGACAAATGCCATTAAAGTCGCTAACCGTTTATTAGCACTGGAAAACGAACCGACATTATTGATGACCGGCGGCACCTGGGATCCGCATTCAGAATCGTTTCAAGGCCAAGTTGCAGAGAACGTTTTGCGCTCTTATGACTTTGACCAACTGTTTATTGGTGCCGATGGCATTGATGTAGATAGAGGCACAACGACCTTTAATGAATTAGTGGGCCTTAGCCAAGTAATGGCTGAATCGGCTCGTGAAGTCGTTGTTCTTGTTGAGTCAGATAAAATAGGCCGAAAAATACCGAATTTAGAACTGCCTTGGCAGCAAATTACCACACTTATCACAGACAACAACCTTAGCGAAGAGAAACGCGAGGCGATAAGAAAATGTGGTGTGCAGCTGATTTGTGCAGACATTGAATAACCCGTAATAAGACCGACAACATCTTATTACATAAATTTTATGACAACACATACTGCCCAAAGTGAGACACTTTGGCATGTGCAAAAGGAGAGATTATGTGTGGAATCGTTGGGGCTGTTGCAGAACGCCCAGTAAATAAAATTCTTGTTGAAGGCTTAAAGCGCCTTGAATACCGTGGCTATGACTCAGCAGGTGTGGCTTTACTTAAAGGTAATGAACTAAACACAGTTAAAGCAGTGGGTAAGGTTGCAAACTTAGAAGCTGCACTTAATGATGCCGCTGTTAATGGCACTACCGGTATTGCACATACGCGTTGGGCAACGCATGGTGGTGTAACAGAGGCCAATGCGCACCCGCATATTTCAAAAAGCGAAATTGCCCTTGTTCATAATGGTATTATTGAAAACCATGCCAGCCTGCGTGAAGCGTTAAAAGGCGATGGGTATGAGTTTTTATCAGAAACTGATACCGAAGTAATGGTGCACCTTATTCACCAGTTACGTCAGCAACATGACACGCTATTAGCAGCAGTACAAGCTGCAGTTAAGCAGTTTGAAGGTGCATTTGGTACTGTTGTTTTCGATAAAGCGAACGACAACGAAATCATTGTAGCGCGCTCAGGTAGCCCACTGGTGATTGGTTTAGGTCTTGGTGAGAACTTTATTGCATCTGACCAACTTGCCTTACTACCTGTTACACGCAGCTTTATTTACCTTGAAGAAGGTGATGTAGCGCGTATTACCCGTGATAGCGTGGAAATTTTTGATGCGAATGGCGAAGCTGTAGAGCGTGAAGTGATTGAATCAAACATCACCCAAGATGCATCAGGTAAAGGCGAATATCGTCATTACATGCTGAAAGAAATTTACGAACAGCCACTTGCAGTTCGTAATACACTTGAAGGCCGCCTTGTTAATGACACTGTAGCGATTGATGCCTTTGGCGACAGTGCCCAGCAAATCTTTAAAGATGTAAAACACGTACAAATTATTGCCTGTGGTACGTCTTATCACTCAGGAATGGTGGCTCGTTACTGGCTTGAACAGTTTGCGGGTGTGAGTTGTAACGTTGAGATTGCGTCTGAGTTCCGTTACCGCGAATCATTTGTGCATGAAAACAGCCTATTAGTCACTATTTCTCAGTCAGGTGAAACAGCCGATACCCTAGCTGCATTGCGATTAGCTAAACAGCAAGGTTACATGGCATCGATGACCATTTGTAACGTACCGGGTTCATCTTTAGTACGTGAATCTGATTTAGCCTTTATGACGAAAGCGGGTGCCGAAATTGGCGTTGCATCAACGAAAGCCTTCACAACACAACTTGTTGGCTTATTAATGCTAACAGCGTCTATTGCGCAAGAAAAAGGCCTCGACCAACGTGTAATTGTCAATGCAATTAAAACACTCCCTAACAAGCTTGAAGAAGCATTGTTATTAGCGGATGGCATTGAAGAGTTAGCTGAAGAATTTGCCGACAAGCATCACTCACTATTCTTAGGTCGTGGCTCACAATACCCAATCGCGATGGAAGGTGCGCTTAAGCTGAAAGAAATTTCATACATTCACGCGGAAGCATACGCAGCAGGTGAGCTTAAACATGGCCCGCTAGCTTTAATTGATGCCGACATGCCAATCATTGTTGTAGCACCCAACAACGAGCTACTTGAAAAGCTTAAATCAAACGTAGAAGAAGTGCGTGCCCGTGGCGGTATTATTTATGTATTCGCAGATAAAGATTCACACTTCGAATCTGACGAAACAATGCGTGTGATCAACGTAAACCATGTTGATGACGTGATTGCACCAGTTGTATATACAATTCCACTACAGTTACTTTCATACTACGTAGCGGTGATTAAAGGCACCGACGTAGACCAACCACGTAACCTAGCGAAATCGGTGACAGTTGAGTAAAATCAATTAGTTGAATTTTTAAAAAAGGCGTTCTAGGCGCCTTTTTTTATACCTGTAATTCTGTTAGCTTAAAAAATTACCAATATTTCTTAAGGATAAGTCGTGCGATTATTTAAGTTACTCTGTATTAGCGGTTTTTTACTCTGTACTAACCATGTAATGGCTCAACCAGCGGCAGATGAGCCGGTTATAAATTACAGCCAACAAACGCATACTTTTGAATCAAGTATGCTTAATGAGCAGCGCACTGTCGTTGTGCAATTACCGAAAAGCTATCAAACTCATCCAAATAAGAAATATCCCGTTATATATCGTTTAGATGGGGCTGGTAATGTGCCATTAATTAATGCAGTGCTTGAGCGCTTACAACAAGATGACCAAGCGCCAGAGGTGATTGTAGTCGCGATTGAAAGCACCAATCGACTTAGAGATTTTTATCCCACCGTGAACAAAGAACCGCAAGGACCCGTTGGCGAGGGCGGTGGTGCAGCAAAGTTTTTAGCTTTCGTAGAGCAAGAACTGATGCCTCTGGTTAATAAACAGTATCGCACTCATGATTATAGCGTTATTGCGGGAGCCTCAGCTGCTGGTGTATTTGCTCTTTACGCTATGCAGGCTAAGCCAGAGCTATTTCAAGCGCATATTGCTTATAGCCCCGCGGTATGGTGGAACTATGGCGCTCCGGCTAAGAGCTTGAAAACCTTTGTTACTAAAGCCAACAGTATCAACAGCTATGTATATATAAATATCGGTGAAGAAGCCGGCATTATGCGCGAAAGATACGATGATATGCAGCAAACTATGCAAAATAGTAAGGTGCAAAATCTGCGTTTTAAGAGCGACGCCTTTGCTGGCGTTTCGCATAACTTAACCTCAGCTGCCGGAGCATTTAATGCTTACCATGGCTTATTTTTATCTAAACAGATGCCTTTGAGTGCATTGAGCGATGATGTTTCATCAATTGATGCTTATTATCAACGCTTATCTCAGCAATGGGGCGAGCAAATAGCGCCACCAGACCGTGCTGTTAGGCTACTAGGTTACAGCTTAACGGATAACCAGCAATTTGAGCGGGCTATTGAGGTGTTTAAGTACAATATCAAAAACTATCCTAAATCAGCGTATGCACTGTCAGCTTTGTCATATGGCTATGAAATGCAAGGTAATACTCGACAAGCTCTGGTTCAAATCGAAGCTGCAATAGCGGTCGCAGATGACACTTACCCCTATCTAGATTACTTAAAAGAGACAAAAACGAGGTTAGAAGCACAGTTGAGTAAGAGTTAATAATATGGCCAACTTAGTTGTTGGCTTTTTAAGTGCCTCTTTTAATATTGAGCAATTATCATAAACCAGTGGCTATCATCTAAAAGGTATTTAAATCACTAATCCCTACTTACCGGGCAATAAATGCGTTAAAATTGCAGGCTATTTTAGTAATGAGCCCACACCTTTATGACCTCAGCCTCAAACCCTAGTAATTTCAATGCACTTGGCCTTATTCCAGAGCTAGTTGCTCGATTGTCTGATCTTGAATATACCCAGCCTACACCTATTCAGGCAAAAGCAATTCCAAGTATCTTGGCGGGACATGACTTAATTGCAGGAGCGAATACGGGCTCAGGTAAAACAGCGGCGTTTGCACTACCTATATTGCAAAAAATATCACAGGGTGCATTAAAGCGAGATGCTAAAGGTAACTATGTATCGGCGCTTATTTTGGTGCCGACGCGTGAGCTTGCAACGCAAGTGGCTGATAATGTTAAATCGTATTCTGCTTATTTTAATGGCGCGATTAAAACGATGGCTGTATTTGGTGGGGTGTCGGTTAATACACAAATGCAGGCACTACGCGGCGGTGCCGATATTATTGTGGCAACTCCTGGGCGTTTGCTCGACTTAATTTCAAGCAATGCCATTAAGCTAGATAAAGTAAACACCTTAGTGCTTGATGAAGCTGACCGACTATTGAGCCTTGGTTTTACAGAAGAGCTTGCTGAGTTGTTGGCGTTAATGCCTGCTAAAAAGCAAACGATGTTGTTTTCAGCTACGTTCCCTGAGCAAGTAATGCTATTAACGCAAGAGCTGTTAAAAAATCCGCTAGAGATTCAGTTACAAAACAAAGATGAAAGCACCTTGGTGCAGCGTGTATTCACGGTAAATAAAGGCGAGAAAACCACCGTTTTAGCGCATTTAATTAAACAGCAGCAATGGCGCCAAGCACTTATTTTTGTGAACGCCAAAAAAGACTGTGAGCACTTAGCCAATAAACTAGAAAAACGCGGTATTAGCGCACAAGTATTCCATGGCGATAAAGGCCAAAGCGAGCGTACACGTGTAATCGAGAAATTCAAAGCGGGTGAAATTGACGTACTAATTGCCACTGATATTGCTGCCCGTGGTTTAGATATTGAAAAACTGCCAGTGGTGATTAACTTTAATTTACCGCGCAGCCCCGCTGATTACATGCATCGCATTGGTCGAAGTGGCCGTGCTGGTGAAGTGGGTTTAGCGTTATCACTGATTGATTATGAAGACTTTCATCACTTTAGAATCATCGAAAAGAAAAATAAGTTACGCTTGGAGCGAGAGCAAGTGGGAGGTTTTGAAGTGAATAAAGCAAACCTTGATGCTGCACAGGCGCTTAAAAGCGATAAGCCAATGGCAAAACCGGAAGGCACGGGTAAGAAAAAGAAGAAAAATAAAGTGAACAAAGAAGACGATGTTTGGAGTAGCTGGCGTCGTAAGTAACAAAAATGAACAAGCCGACGAAAGTCGGCTTGTTCATTTACAGTAAGACAGAGTTTACTTATAAAAAACCTCAACAGTGCCTTTTACTTTCATAAGTAATGGCTGGCCGCGACGGTCTAGTGCTTTAGGTGCTGCAATTTTGATCCAGCCTTCGCTGATGCAGTATTCTTCTACGTCAAAACGCTCTTTACCGTTTAGTTTTACACCAATTTCATGTTCGAATACTTCTTCTACATAAAATTTGCTACGTGGGTTGATAGAAAGTTGATCGGGTAGTGCTGGTTTTGTTGTATCGGTCATAGTTGCGATCTGCATTGAATAAATTGTGCGCCATTGTAGGCAATACCGCGCATTCGCTCAAGTATCAGTGGTGCAAATTTGTTGTTTACTCACACGCTTGCGCTGAATGATCTATACACTGTGCAATGGCATCACTCTTTTTATCGAAATCATGGGTTAGGCAGTAGTCAAAACGCATGGTTAAATCAACCACCTGCTCATCGGTGCGCTCTGGCCAGCGCCAGTCTCTGACGATTTCCCTTGCGGCTTTTCTGACTTCTTTGCTGTATCGCTTAGGTGCAGATTTTTCAATATTTATCGCTTTTACTTGGCCTTGTGGTGTGACTTTAAAATTAACAATCGCGCAACCACTGCCTTGCTTATTTAAAAGCTCACGAGGGTATTGAACATTTGGAATTTGCTGCAGTCGCTGCCATGTTAGCTCACCGGCTGAGGTATCAAGTACCTGTGCTTGAATATCCACAAACGGTACTTTACGTGATAAGTCTGGGTTGGCGTATGCGCTTACAGATGTGCAAGCCAGTGATAGTGCGAATAGCGATTTGTACATAGTCATCCGTAACATGTTTGTTTTTTGTTCAGCGATAAATACTAAAGATAAGAAAGCCGGATGTAAATAAGTGGTGTGGGTATAAAACAGTAACAAAATGATTTGTTATACTATATCAACACGATTATTTGTGTTATTTTATAACAAATAATCGTTTAATCTTTTTGAAGTACCAACCTATGACGTTTTCAACCCTTCCCCTTAGTTTAGCTGTTGTAATAAGCACGGCTGTGAATGCGACTGATAACAGTGATATAGAAACTATTACTATTGAACACAAGCAAGCGTTTCGGGGGGATATACCCGCCAAAGAGCTACCGCAATCGATCACGACCTTAAGTAAAGATATGCTCACTGATAATGGCATAACTAAGTTTCGTGATGCGCTCGATTTTTCGGCGAGTATCAGCCGTAAAAATAATGGAGGGGGCTTGTGGGATAGCTACTCTATTCGCGGTTTGTCTGGTAATGAAAACATGCCTTCGGGGTATTTAATTAATGGCTTTAGTGGTGGAAAAGGCTTTGCAGGGCCAAGAGATGTGTCGAATATTGAATACATTGAGGTGTTAAAAGGGCCTGGCTCTGCGCTTTATGGTCGTTCTGAACCGGGTGGTACTATTAATATTATTACTAAAAAGCCACAGTTTTACCAACAAGGCCAGTTTAAGGCTGAACTGGGCAGTGATGAACACAAGCGAGTTCAAGGTGATTATACCAATGGTGTGACTGATGATTTAGCGTTTCGCATTAATGGTGCGTGGCAAGACAGCGATAGTTTTCGTGATTATGTGCACCACGATAAATTAGTGATTACACCTTCGCTTTACTATCAAGTGACTGATAACTCATCGCTCACCTATGAGTTTGAATATGTTGACCAACAACAAATGTACGACCGAGGCGTTGTGATTCTTAATGGCAATATTGAGACTGTGCCGGAGTCACGCTTTTTAGGTAACCCAAATGATGCGCCAACAAAAGTTCACTCCAGAGGCCATCAACTCAACTATAACTATAATTTTAATAATGATTGGTCATTACTTGCTGGCGCTAATTATCGTGCAGCCACTTTAACTGGTGAGTCTTCAGATGCGGAATTATCGCCATCGCGCCAATCATTATTTGATGATGGAACAACCTTAACGCGCCAGCACCGCTATCGAGATTATGAATCTGAGGATGTTTCCGTGCGTTTTGAGCTGAGCGGTCAGTTTGATATTGCAAGTATTACCAATCATGTTTTATTCGGTGCTGATGCATATGAATACGAGTTACGTACAGGGTTATATCGTTACCGCGGTGGTTATGGCACTTATACAATTGATATCCATGAGCCAGATTACACGCCTATCGAAGGCCCTGAAATGGGTATGCAATATGAGAACAATGAGGAACAACGTGCTTACGGTCTTTATATACAAGATCAGTTAGATATAACTGACAACCTAAAAGTGATGGTTGGGTTACGTTTTGATGAAATAGAACAAGATATTTTCGAAACGAAGTCGGGCGTTGCATCACACAGTAAAAAAAATCGTATTAGCCCACGTTTTGGTATGGTGTACGTGCTAAACGATAACATTAATCTGTACTCAAGTTACTCAGAGGGTTTTTTACCGTTAAGTGGCACCGACGCTGAAGGTAAGCCATTTGGCTTTGAAGAGAGTGACTCGTTCGAAGTCGGTGTGAAATTTAGCAGCGAAAAAATCACTGGTACAGTGGCAATATTTGATGCGACTAAGAGCAATATGCTGGTGGCAGATCCTGTTAATGTGGGGTATTCAGCCCCAATAGGCAAAGCCAAAAGTAAAGGTGTTGAGCTTGATTTAACAGGCTCACTGGGCGCGAACACTGAGTACAACCTATCTTATGCATATGTTGACGCTGAGACAGCAACAGACAGTTTAAATGTTGAGTGGATAGTGCCTATTCCAAAGGGCAGCCCGCTTGTTAACGTGCCAAAGAATAACTTTTCTGCAAGTTTTAATCATGATCTGACACTATTTTCTCAAGAGCTTAAGGTCGGGGGGCATTATCAATATGTGTCAGATCGTTTAGGGGACCCTGCCGATTTAACTTTTCGCATCCCACGCTATCAATTAGTGGGTTTATTCGCAAAATGGCGTGCAACAGAGCAAACAACCGTGTCACTAAATGTCGATAATATCTTTAACGAAAAATATATTGCCAGTAGCTACAATGCACTGTGGGCTTATCCTGGAGCGCCAACGCAATTTAAACTGGGGGTGAGCTATGACTTCTGAGCAGCTTAAAAGTCGTATTCATAGTATCGACATTATGCGGGGGGTCGTTATTTTAATTATGCTCCTAGATCATGTCAGAGAACGCTTCTTTTTGCATATGCAAGTGTCTGATCCGATGGACGTTGATGTTACTTCACCCAGCTTATTTTGGAGTCGTTTTGCGGCCCACTTTTGTGCACCAACCTTTATCTTTTTAACGGGGCTGTCGGCGTGGTTGTACAGTCACCCAGCAACGGGTGTCGCACGCTCTGCTCGCGGCTTTTTAGTAAAACGAGGGCTGTTTTTAATTGCGCTTGAAGTAACGTTAATTTGCTTTTCGTGGATGGGGTATTACTACACGATTTGGCTTCAAGTGATGTGGGCTATTGGCTTGTGTATGTTGGTGCTTGCTTTACTTATAAAGCTACCTCAGAGGGTATTACTCGTCCTTGGTTTAGTGATTGTATTCGGCCATAACTTACTTACTCCAATCAGTTTCACGCCCGATGAGTTTGGTTATTCGCTGTGGACGATTTTGCATGATCGAGGTTATTTATCACAAGGTGGCTTAATTGACGTAAAAATTAGCTACCCTGTATTGCCGTGGATTGGTGTGATTTTACTGGGTTATTGCGCAGGGCCACTATATGCACATACGCAAAAAGCGCAGTCGCGTAAACGAGCATTGCTGCTGTTAGCACTATTATGTGTAGGATTATTCGCGGTACTGCGTGGTTTTAATATTTATGGTGAAACGTTGCCTTGGCAAACCTTTAGCACCACCACAGAAACGATCATGTCGGTATTCAATGTAACGAAGTATCCGCCATCATTAAACTTTTTATTGATAACCTTGGCGGGGATGTTTCTCGGTTTATGGGCGTTTGAGCGACCCCTTAACCGCGTGACCAATGCGCTGCGCGTTTATGGTTCTGTGCCTATGTTTTTTTATATATTACACCTGTATGTGCTGCTCGCCATGTATCAAGTCGGTATGTTGATATGGGGGGCAAACCAAGGGCACTATTTTGGGGTAAGTGATATATCAAGTGTTTGGTTAATTACTTTACTCTTAATAATTGGACTCTATTGGCCAACCAAAAAGTTTAGTGAATACAAACGTAAAACTAAAAAACCGTGGCTTAAGTATTTGTAAAATGAAAAATGCCGATATGCAAGCATATCGGCATTACTTCTTAACTATCCTAATTAACTTATCCTTAGTTAATTTGAGATTTCTTACGACGAAGCGTCAGAAGTGGTGCAAACGCTAGTAATAACCAGCCAAATGAGCCACTTGATGATTTTTTGCTTTCTTCCACTTCAGGGTCTGGGATAACGGCCTCAGGGAAAGTACAACTACCATTGTCAGTATTTGCATTTTCATCATAATTTGTTGCTGCGCTGTCAGTACAACCCAACTCAATACCATCTGACATAACCATTAATGAGAATGAGCTCATTGCAGCATCTGCAGAGTTTACTCTGTCGCTTACTTTTACCATGACATCAATTTCACCATTAAAGTGCTCTGTAGGTGTGATTGTTACTGTGCTACCTGATGTGTGACCTGAAACTTCAGAAGTAAAGTTTTCACCCATCACTTCAATCACGTTACTTACGTTGTTTTCATCCGCGTAAAGTACATCGAAGCTAATAGAGTTGTTTTCTTCAACTTGCATATCAGGGAAGTCAGATAATGAAATATTACCCAGTACGTTAAGCTCTAAGGTTAACACTTCGTCATCAGCGCCTTCTAAGCCGTTATTAACCGTCAGCGTATGCATTTGTGCTGCAGCTGCTTCGCCAATATACGCTTGGAACTGAACGTCAAACTTAGACACTTCAGGGCCTACATAATCCATACATACGACAAGCTCATCATGAACAACTTCATCAAGATTGTCGTATGCAAAACCATCACCAATATTAAGATCTACAGGCATATCACCATTAACAATAATACGACCGTCAGCAGCTTTGAAACCAATAGAACCTTGGTTATCAGCGAGGTTAACGTTGTCATAAGCAAACATCATTTCATATTCGCCTGGCTCATAAGCAATATTCATACGCATGAACAATTCAACGTCAACTGATTGCCCTTCTACTTGAGAGCGTTGGATATTATCCCACTCAAGGACAAGCCAATCACGTGCTTGAGTATAAGTTGGTGTAATACCCGCGTTAGCGTCATAGTTACCATAAGTGCCATCTACACGCTCAGGAATTGTGTTATCACCAACCCAGAAAGGCGCAATAAGATACGGAGGTGGTGGTGGGAAACCGCCGCCTGATGGAAGTTCTACATGGAATGGCGTTGTGCGGCCGTTAGAGCCAAACGTCACTAAACCAGCTGGGTTAAGTTTGATTGAATCAAAATGGTATTTATTAAAGAATGGGAAAGAAACATCGAGATCTGTTGCCATTAACTCTTTAAATGAATACTCAAACTCGTTCCAGTATTGGCCTTGAACTCCTTCAAGTGTACGCCAGCCAAGTGTACGCAAGTCTAAATAGTTAGGGTACGGAGATTTAGCTGCTCCAAGAGAACACATTTCATCTGTTAGATTCGTGGTAATTTTATAGTTACGAGCCACATCTTTGGTCGTCTCTTGCGTACCTTGAAGTGATAATACGTTGTCTACCAGTTCAGGTGTTGCTGGAGTTGATGCTGTCGCAACAATGCTGTCTTCAATAATTTCGATGCCTTCTGGGAAAGCAGTATCAATTGTGAAATTACGAGCCGCTTGTTCATTATTTGCGATTACTTCAATTTTGAAATCAACTAATTCACCCACAGTCGCTTGTTCTTTATTTGCTGTAAAGCGCATGTCTTTATCAATTTGATTGATAATGACAGGAACAAAACCAAGGTTACCAGCGTCTTCAGGGTTGCTACCTAAGTCAAAACCACCAAAATATATATCGCCTACTTCCATGTCAGGTAAGTTGTACGACAGTGTTAGCTCGTAGTCTTTGTAACCTACAATTTTCTCTGGAGCACTGACTGTTAGGTTGCTTTGACCTTCTTGAACCACTGCTGTTGCAAAAGTGATATCTCGGCCTTGGTCTTCTTCACCCGAAGGAACATTTGCTAAGCTCATGTAAACGGTGAAATATTCACCTGCTTCTGGGTCAACAATGTTACAGAAGTTGGTAACAGTAAAGCTGGTAGACATACAGATAGTTTCATCCATGCTTGCTAAACCATCGTTATTACTGTCTTTACCCATAAACATAAGCACGCGAGAGGCTTCGCCTACTGGGCTTGCGCTTAGCATTTTTGCGTCTTGTGGTACGGTAGTCCACTCGATATGGTTAGGGTTAACAATTTCACCATCGACGTCGACTAAATCAAATGGGTCGCCGCTGGTGGTGTCTGTGAATAATTTTACGGTGTTTTGTTGGCCTTCCACTAACCCAAAAGAGCGCGATGTGAAATCACTCACTTCATCGGTGTTGAAAGGACCTACATTAATTGTTGAAGAACGACGATGCGCATCTACTTTAATAAAGCTCGGTAATCCTGTATCACCGTTAAATGTCCATACTGGCATTTCTAGAACGGGTGAATTAGGGTTGCTCGAAACCAATTTTATTTGACCTTGGTTTCCTGATACCTCAATATTATCAATTGCTTGAGCAACTTGGTTCATTTTCACTTCAACAACAATGTTTTGTGTTTCACCGGCTTTTAGTGAAAACTCACTCGGCGTTACAGTAATTGTGCTGTTACCAATCCACTCTTCAGCTGATACGCTCCACGTTGCATCTTCTGTTGCTGTCACTGTACGCATAAAGCTACATTCTAGGCCACAGTTATTATCAACCATGTAAGCCGTGTTAAGTGCTTTTAAGCGGCCGCCTAAATTAGGATTTGCCGCTTTCATATTTTCGATGCTTTCATGCATCACTAAACCGGCTTTATCAGCAAGGTCAACATGCATACGACCCGCACCCATATCTTGTAAAGATGAATCAAAGCCTTCATCTTTATAGTTATCAAGGTATTGTGCATTTTTAAGGTTGTTGCTTGCCGTTAACATCAGCGCTGATTGAATCTCCATTAAAGACCATTCAGGATGAGACTGTTTAAGCAATGCGGCAGCACCAGCAACGTGCGGACTTGCCATTGATGTACCCGACATCGTTTGCCAGTCTGTTGATGATGGGTTTTTAGAAAACGGTTGGTCGTCTGAACTCGCTGCGAACACATCAACACCCGGTGCAGCAACATCAACTAACAAGGTATCAAAACCAAAGTATGATGGACCGCGACTTGAGAAGTACGCAATGCGCTCTTCATCTACTTCTTCGGTGCTAGCTGAGTTTGCTGTAATGGTTCCTTTATGACCTGAGCCTGTGCTTAACCAATTAAGTAGTTTAACACCTTCTGCATTGGTTACATGTGCTGTAGGCGCAGGGTAAGGCAGTTGAGGTGCTGGGCTACGGTCTTGGTATGACGATAGGTTGTAAATAATGACACCCTCAGCGCCACCGGCTAATACGTTATTTGCTTTTGCGTAAAGCGGTTTATTGCTTCGCTTACACACAACAATAACGTCTTCTTGGCTTTCGTCGATATCCGGCGTGTTAGGGTCATCGGTAAAGTCAAAGGTGCCCGCTGGATAAGGCTGATCACAGTCTGTTTGGTAGCGTGACACTGGCTCATTTGGGTTAGGGTAATCAGACGCAGAAACAATTAAACCCGTTAGCTCGTCAAAGGTAATGCCTGCAGCAATCATATCTGTTGGTGCGTCAGTGTCGCCACCTGATAAGTTCTCAAGAGTTTTATCGCTAAACACAACTTGCGAAGATGGAGTATGCGCAGCAACCGTTGTTACCCAAGGAGATGAGTGATCAGCTGATTGTAAGTAAGGGCCACTGTTACCGGCTGCAACAGCAACGAATACACCTGAGTTTGCCGCATTGAAAAATGCTTGCTCAATAGGTTCAACCCAAGGATCTTCCTCAAAACCACCGAGTGAGGCATTGAGTACATCAACGTTATCAATAGCTGATTGCTCGATAGCGGCAATAATTGCACTACCTGGACAGCCCGCATATGGGTCGCCAGCAGCGCCAGGCCAACAAACTTGGTAAGAAATGATATTTGCATGCGGTGCCATACCTGACACTTGCGGGAAGATAAGGTTCGTTTCAGTGCCTGAGTTTTGGCTACCGTAACCAGGTTCTTTATAAGTAATATCATAAAGTACGTTACCCGCTGCGGTGCCTGCAACGTGAGAACCATGAGAGTTATAATCTTCACCATACGCTGGACGCGATTCTTCAAATACAGGATCAGAATACGCTACTGTGATTTCTGGGTATGAATACACACCAATGAGCTTATCGTTACAGCGATCTGCGAATTCAGCTTTAGCACAATCACCTAAGTAAGTATCACCCAGTGGATTGGTGTGTGTATAGCCATCATCGCCTACGGCAGCAAATGATGGGTGATCAGTATTAATACCCGTGTCGATAATACCGACAACAACGCCTTCACCTTTGTTACTTGTTAGGCCACTTTGACTGTTGCTCCACAGTGCTTTTGCACCTGTTTGCTCAATCGTGTTAAACGTAGTTAGTGGGTATATCTTAGAGCGTGCGATGTGCTTAATGCCAGGCACTTTTGCTAAACGCGCAGCTTCTTCTTGGGTCATTCGGGTTGTGAAGCCGTTTAAAGTGACGCTAAATTCACGATCTACTTTTAATTGCAGACCTTGAAGTGTCAGTGCAGAGTTCACAACATTTTGACGCTTGCTAGCGAGGTGATTTGAGTAGCTTGCAATTTCAGGTTTATTTAAATCAAGTGGCTTTGCGGTTGTTTGTCTAGCTGTCGCCACTGTTTCACGTGTACTTGCTAGGCCTTTTAGGCTGCCATCATAAGCTGAAATAGGTGCATCAATTAATTGAACAATATAAGTTTGAACACCAGTGATGTCTTTTTCTGGCGTGAAAATGCGGCTTTGTTTCTTCACCGTTTGGTTGATTTTACCATCCCAATTAGTTTCAGCAGAAACCATTGGTTTTGGCGCATAATCAGCGGGTTGTTCAGCCCATTCTTGTGCTTGATTCAGTGCAGCATGTGAAGTGCCAGCACTGATATACAGTGCAGAAGCGACCATCACTGATACTTTTTTCATATTGAACATGTGCTTTAGTTCCCTAGAAGGATTTTTTAATTATGAGCTCGCTATTTGTTGCGAACGATTTTAATCACTAGGGATAGTGTTCAGTTGTGTATCTAACATCAATATAATGTAAATAAATGGCACACACTGATACATCTTGGTACATTTTCGGGGAGGGGGTATCAACGCAAAAAATGAATACTTGCCTTGGCGCCAGTGAGCTGGCTGCTATTGTCTAAACTAAACTGTGCGTTATTCCAAATACAGAGTTGCTTCACGATTGACAAGCCTAAGCCGACTCCCTTATAGCCACGTTGATGCACAGAGGCCGTTTTAGAAAAAGGCTGCATTAAGGTTGCGCGCATCGCTTCTGGTATACCTGGCCCGTCATCTTCGATGATGAGTAACGTGCCTTTTTTAGTGTGTTTTAAGGTGATCTCAATATGTTGTTTAGCAAACCGCACAGCGTTACCAAGTAAGTTTTGCAGTAAGCGCTGAAAGCTTTGCTTATCAACACTTATTTTTTCTAGTTGGCAATCAATACGAATATCAAGCTGACAATAACTCATAAACTTAGCAATACAGGGCTGGAGTAATTCATCAGGGCTGTAGTCTTTAATTAATATGCGTGGCTCACACTGTTCAAGCTCTGCATAAGTTAAAAACTCTTCAACTAATAGCTCTAACTCAATAATGTCTTGCAAAATACTGTGGCGATAATGGTTGTTATCGTCAACGGCTTCGAGGGCAAACTTAGCGCGTGAAATCGGGGTTAAAAAGTCATGTGAAACGGCGTTGATAAGTTCGCGCTGACTTTGGTTTCGGTTATAAAGTGCCTGTGCCATATTATCAAAGGTATCGCCTATGCTTTTTAATAAACTAAAGCGGCTAAATTGAACTTGCGGGCTAAAATCAGCATTTGAAATTTTGCTACTTGCTCTACGTAGTTTACTTAAATCAATCAGTAATGGGCCGGTAAAAATAACCACCGCTAATGCAACACTACTATAAAAAACCAGACTCACGAGGGATTGTGATGCTGTTTCTTCTGTTTGTACGTAAGGGCCAGCGCTTAAAATGGTGTCACCATCGACAGCAAGTCGATGAAAATACACATTCCCTTCAGGGTCATTAACACTGATCACTTCGCCTCGTAACAGGGGTTGTTTTAAAGCATCGCCTAAGTAGAAACTGGCAAGGGGCGATTTTTTTATTAACGCATTATCGACTTGGCTTTCTACACTTAGCAGGTGGTGTGCGAGTTGCTGTTCTAACGAGTGAGCGGGAGGAGAAGGAAAATAAGTCTCTAGTACCCACGCTGCGCTACTTAGGCAAACAGCGAGGGTTAAATAGAGGTAAAAATACAGCCTAAACAAGGCAAGTTAGCTCCAAGCTTGAGGTGAAAAAATATACCCTTTGCCCCACACGGTGACTATTTTTTGGGGTGGCACAGATTCGTCTCCGAGCTTTTTTCGGAGCCGACTTATACGGCCATCAATTGTGCGGCTTTGACCATCATATTTACGACCAATTGCACTATCAAAAAGCTGATCGCGACTGATAAGTTGCCCTGGAGCCTTGGCTAACTGTATTAGTAATTCAAACTCTGCACTGGTTAATTCAAGAGGTTGGCTATGCAAATAAGCTTCGCGCTGAATGGTATTTATACTCAGTGAGCCAAACCGTATGTTATGGGCGTTGTGTACAGTACTTTGAGGCTTAACCTGTTGAGTGCGGCGAATCGTGTTGTTAATTTTTGCTAATAAAATAGACGGTGATACAGGCTTGGTAAGGTAGTCATCGGCTCCTAATTCTAGCCCTGTTATATGATCAACCTGACTTTGTCTGGCAGTCATAAAAATAATCGGACTGTCTTGATAGCGCTTTAGCTCTTTGAATACGTCAAAACCATCTTCGTTACCAAGGCCGATATCGAGTAAAATCAAGTCGAACTTCTTCATACTTGCTTGGTAGCACGCATGGCAGCCATTATCAAAATGATCAACCTCATACCCATTACTCATCAGGTAATTTACGACTAATTGAGCCAGTTTTAGGTCATCTTCAATATATAAAATTTTATTATGCTTGGTCATTAAAAAATACTCCATGCGATATCACGGCGACGTTTTTTAATATTTTGATAAAAAACGTTTATTTCAGTGCTTTCTAACGGGATAAGTTGCTCGGTTAATAGCTCTAGAACAATATTTCGATTGTTTCGTACAGCGATAAGGAAGTTGTGCCCTTGTTTTGGCTTTTGACAAAATAGCCTGACTTGCTGATCAGTAACACGAATGCACACCGTGCTGGTGGCCTCTGTGAACCAATCTACCTTAATATTCATCACACAATCTTGTTCAATAGTTACACAGTTACTGGGTGTTACTTCAATATGACTCGACTCAGCAAAGGCAAGTTTACTAAGGGTGAAGCTGAGGATAAGCATCATGAGTAAAAATGAGTTAGTTCGCAGCATTGTTTAGTAATTCCATGCAATGCCAGCATAAAAAGAAAGCAAGTTGCTATCGTTTATGAGTGGACTGTCGGCGATGCCCGAAGATAAGCGCTGGTACTTTACATCACTAATAAATTGCCATTGCTGACTAAAGTGGTATTGGTAGCTGGCCTTAAGGCCATACTTTTGACTTGAGCGACCTTCAAAGCGGCTAAACCCCACCTGCACGTCTTGTTGGCTAGTGCCATAATAGTAATCAACTAACCCTCTGTTTAAATGCTGTACTTCGATACCCAATAAAAGTAGATGCTGATCAATTTTATATAAGCGCTGTGCAGAAAGTGCGCCTTGTAAACCCTTATGATAGTTGGTTAGCTCCATTGCCCAACTCACGCTAAAGCGCCAGTTTTGCCAATCGTATAGCGCTTCTGCGCCAGTCATAAAAGAGAGTTTACGGTTACTAATACTGCCTATATCGCCGCGTCTTTTTTGGGTCGTGGGCGGCATGTCACCCATTGCCGGTGGAATTGACCCCATTGGAGGGCGGCCACTTATAGTCCTTATTGCTGCGAGTGCAGCGGAATGCTTAGCAAAGTAAAGCCCGTCTTCGTTTAGTTGAGTGAACACCGAGAGTTGATAGTTTTCACGTGTTATCGGTGTCCAGGTTAGTTGCGTATTTGCGAACGAGAAATCACCGACAAACAGTTCTACGCGCGGCAGCACATAAAGTGGAATATCCCCTTTATTATAAACCGGATTATCGAGCTGCCCATACCCTAAGCTAATGCCAAGGCTCAATCCTTCATCTGCTAAATAGGCAGGCGCGGTACTGTGAGCCTGAGGAGACAAGTAAAGCGTGCTTAAGAGTAAAATAATGCGAAGCCCAATAGAGCAACCACTGTTAACTATCACAAATAAAAAACCTCAGCGAAAAAACGTGTTAACACTAAGGTGTTCTTGTTAACTTGAACAATGAAATAATGTACCAAATTGTAGCATTGGTTGGTTTTTGTAAACTAAATAATGTAAGCGCATGAATTAATAATTAATGTGTTTGTGATGCTGAGGTCGCTAAAAAAAGCGTGAGCAACATAAACAGAGTATTACAAAGTATTAAACGGTGCATATTCACGCTCATTTAACACTTTAAAACCGCGTTAGGGGCACGTCATTACTGACATGACACTTTATTAAGTTGCTATTTGACTGAGTTTTTGCGATATTAATTATATTATAATATTAACAGGAAGCTAATAAGATGACTCTGCCTAGTTCTCAATCTGCAAATGCTATTCGCATACTTGCTGTCGATGCTGTTCAACAAGCTAACTCAGGTCACCCAGGTGCGCCCATGGGGATGGCTGATATTGCCGCAGTATTGTGGCAAAACTTTCATCGTCATAACCCATTAAACCCAGACTGGTCTAACCGTGACCGTTTTGTGTTATCAAATGGGCATGGCTCAATGTTGCAATATGCATTGTTACATCTAAGCGGCTACGACGTTAGCATCGAAGATATTAAGCAATTCCGTCAGCTTCATTCTAAAACACCGGGTCACCCTGAATACGGTTACACACCGGGTGTTGAAACAACAACAGGCCCATTAGGTTCGGGGATTGCTAACGCAGTCGGTATGGCTATCGCTGAAAAAACTTTAGCGGCACAATTCAATAAACCGAACTTTGATATTGTTGATCACTTTACATACTGCTTTATGGGTGACGGCTGTCTAATGGAAGGTATCTCGCACGAAGCATGTTCGTTGGCAGGTACGTTAGGCCTTGGAAAACTCATTGCATTTTGGGATGACAACGGTATCTCGATCGATGGTGAAGTAGAAGGTTGGTTCACTGATGATACACCTGCGCGTTTTGAGTCGTATGGCTGGCAGGTTATTCGTGATGTTGATGGTCACGATATGAATGCAATTGCGGGCGCAATCGAGGCGGCGCAAAGCAATACCACGCAACCTACACTGATTTGCTGTAAAACCGTGATTGGTTTTGGTTCGCCAAACAAATCGGGTAGCCACGACTGTCATGGTGCGCCACTTGGTCACGATGAAATCGCTGCGGTACGTGAGCAATTAAACTGGCCACACCCTGCATTCGAAGTACCGCAAGACGTGTACAACGAGTGGAATACTCAAGCGAAAGGTCAAGAGTTCGAAAGTGCATGGCAACAAACGTTTGCTGCCTATAGCAAAGCACACCCTGAAATAGCTAAAGAATATACTCGTCGCGTACTTGAAAAAACACTCCCTGCTAACTTCGCAGAATTAGCTGATGAGTACATTGCTAAATGCCAAGCTGACATGCAAAACATTGCAACGCGTAAAGCTTCACAAAACGCAATTACTTTCTTCGCAAAGCAGCTTCCTGAACTAATGGGTGGCTCTGCTGACCTTGCCGGTTCAAACTTAACATTGTGGCCAGACGCTAAAGGCTTACAAGATGCCGCTGATGGTAACTATGTTTTTTACGGTGTACGTGAATTTGGTATGAGCGCTATCATGAATGGTATTGCACTACACGGTGGCTTTATCCCATTCGGTGCGACTTTCTTAATGTTTATGGAATACGCGCGAAATGCTGTGCGTATGGCTGCATTAATGAAAGCACAAAGCATCTTTGTGTATACTCATGATTCAATTGGTCAAGGTGAAGATGGTCCAACTCACCAACCAATCGAGCAAATTGCAAACCTACGTATGACCCCGAATATGACTGCGTGGCGTCCGTGTGATGAAACAGAAACAGCGGTTGCTTGGCGTCAAGCGTTATTAAAAGAAACAGGCCCAAGCTCACTCATTTTCAGCCGCCAAGGCACGAAAGCGATGGCGCGCGATGAGCAGCAAGTAGCCGATATCGCTAAAGGTGGTTACGTACTTGTTGATAGCGAACAAACAGCTGAACTTATCCTAATTGCAACAGGTTCAGAGGTTGAACTGGCGGTTAATGCTGCCGCTGAACTGACAGCACAAGGCAAGCAAGTTCGCGTGGTATCTATGCCGTCGACTAATCAGTTTGATAGCCAAGACAAAGCATACCGTCAAAGCGTACTACCAGCAGGTACTCCAAAAATTGCAGTTGAAGCTGCGCACCGTGACTTCTGGTTCAAGTATGTTGGCCAAGATGGTGACGTACTCGGTATGGATACATTTGGTGAATCAGCGCCAGGTGCTGTATTGCTAGAGCACTTTGGTTTCACGGTTGCTAACCTCGTCGCTAAAGCAAACGCATTACTTGCTGAATAATGTTGTTAGCTAAAAATTTATCGTAATCGCAACACGATAAGCCTGCCTTCACGATTATAAGGCAGGCACAAAAAAGCCCGCAAACCTTAGTTTGCGGGCTT
The DNA here is from genome assembly GCF_020966275.1 of Pseudoalteromonas sp. MB41. Lineage (NCBI taxonomy): Bacteria > Pseudomonadati > Pseudomonadota > Gammaproteobacteria > Alteromonadales > Pseudoalteromonadaceae > Pseudoalteromonas > Pseudoalteromonas sp. MB41. The sequence goes on from NZ_JAJJZF010000010.1 coordinate 25,160, forward strand.
TTTTCTGCGTAAACAATCAGGTTTAAACTAATTCGCTTAAGATTGACTCTAGTTTCTCTTGGTCAATGGCGAACTGGCGAATACCTTGGCTTAGCTTTTCAGTGGCCATTGCATCTTCATTCATTTCCCAGCGGAATGCGTGCTCTGTCATCGCTGCTGGCGCGTCTGCTTTTTCAGTCGCAGGTTGTAGCTTTTGTGTCAACGGCGCTTGCGTTGCTGCAAGTTCTGCAAGAAGTTTAGGGCTGATAGTTAAGCGGTCACAGCCTGCTAGTTCTTGAATTTCACCAATGTTACGGAAGCTTGCACCCATAACGATTGTTTCAAAACCATGTTTTTTGAAATAGTTATAGATGTGAGTCACTGACTTAACGCCCGGATCGTTTGCACCGTCGAAATCTGCGCTTGCATCTTGTGCTTTATACCAATCAAGAATACGCCCTACGAATGGAGAGATTAGGTATGCGCCTACTTCGGCACAAGCACGCGCTTGAGCAAATGCAAACACCAGTGTTAGGTTACAACGGATGCCTTGTGCTTCAAGTACTTTAGCGGCTTGAATACCTTCCCATGTAGAAGCAATTTTGATTAACACGCGCGATGTGTCGATACCTTGCTCTTTATAAAGAGCAACAAGCTCAAGAGCTTTATCAACGGTTGCTTGGGTATCAAATGATAAACGCGCATCAACTTCAGTTGACACTAAACCCGGTACTTGCTCCATTAATTTAGAGCCAATTAATACTGCTAGTTTATCAGCTGCTTTGCTTATTACTTCATTTGTATCGTTACTTTGTGCTTTAGCCCATGAAACGGCTTCTGCAGCAAGTGGACGGTATTTCTCAATTTGAATCGCATTTAAGATGAGTGATGGGTTCGTTGTTGCATCTTGCGGTTTGTATTCGTTGATTGCTTCAAAATCACCCGTGTCAGCAACAACGGTTGTCATTGCTTTAAGTTGTTCTAGTTGGTTAGACATAATTATCCCATTCTTATCATACAAAAGTTAATTTAGTGGCTTTAACCTGTTATTTGTGCTGAAAAAACAATCTAATCTTCCAGAAAAACTGCGCAATAAATCGCCCGCCAGCAGCAAATAATCCTGTTAATAATATTTTTATAATACCTTTACAATCTGGTATTGTTGATATTATCATACAAATAAAGATAATGACTAACAATGTTAGTAAGCAATTAGTGAAAGGTAATTATGTCTCGTTATACGTTGGGATTAGACTACGGGTCAGACTCGGTAAGAGCATTACTCGTTGATGTTGCAACTGGTGAAGAACTAGCCAGCCATTTAGTGAACTACCCGCGCTGGGCACAAGGTTTATATTGTGACCCAAGTAAAGATCAGTTTCGTCAGCATCCACAAGACTACATTGATAGCCTTGTTGAAGTAGTGAATGGTCTTTGGTCGCATGTTCCAGCAGGTACCGCAGACAAAGTAGTGGGTATGAGCTTTGATACGACAGGCTCAACGCCTGTGGCTATTAATAGCCAAGGTACACCACTGGCATTAACTGAAGAGTTTGCAGAAAACCCAAATGCAATGTTCATTTTGTGGAAAGACCATACGTCTATTAAAGAAGCAAATGAAATCACTCAAGCTGCAACTAACAACGATGTGAACTACCTTTCACACATGGGCGGTATTTACTCTTCTGAGTGGTACTGGGCTAAAGCATTACATATTTTCCGCGTTGATAGCAGTGTTAAAGCAGCCACTTATTCATGGGTTGAACACTGCGATTGGATGACCGCGCTCATGTGCGGCACAACTCACCCTGAAGCATTAAAGCTAGGGCGTTGTGCAACGGGCCACAAACAAATGTGGAACGAGCAGTGGGGCGGTTTCCCACCAAACAGTTTCTTTACAAGTATCGATCCACTATTAGATGGTGTTGTTGATACTTTAAATGCAACCACAGAGCCAAGCGACCAAGTTGCTGGCAACTTAACCGCTGAGTGGGCCGAGAAGCTAGGTTTACCACAAGGCATTGTGATTGGTTACGGTGCATTTGACTGTCACATGGGGGCAGTAGCTGCCAATGTTCGCCCAGGCGTTCTAACTAAGGTAATGGGTACCTCAACCTGTGACATCACGGTAACGTCTAAAGAGCAACTAGGTGATACCTGCGTTAAAGGTATTTGTGGTCAAGTTGATGGCTCAGTGATCCCTGGATTAATTGGCTTAGAAGCTGGTCAGTCTGCTTTTGGTGACTTATACGCATGGTTTAAAAATCTAGTACTTTGGCCAACTCGCCAACTTACAAATCTATCTGACGCTGAGCAGGCGTTAGTTAACAAGCTAGAAGACTCAATCTTAGTTGATTTATCAAACGCGGCAGCAGCACTCCCTGTAACAAGCAGCGACGTAACTGCGCTTGATTGGGTAAATGGTCGTCGTACGCCAGATGCTGATCAAAGCGTTGCAATGGCATTAACGGGCTTAAAAATGGGCACCGATGCACCTAAATTCTTTAAAGCACTTGTTGAAGCAACGGCGTTTGGCGCACGTGCTATCACTGAGCGTTTTCAAAGTGAAGGCGTGCCAATTGAGTCAGTGGTTGTTATCGGCGGTATTTCTAAAAAATCAGACTACGTAATGCAAACCTGTGCTGATGTTTGGAACTGTCCAATCGACGTTTTAGAGAGTGAGCAAAGTTGTGCATTGGGTGCGGCAATTATGGCTGCGGTTGCTGCGGGTGAGCACGCAACAGTGGCTGATGCGCAAAAAGTGATGGCGTCATCAGTCTGTCATCAGTACTTACCAAACCCTGAGCGTGTAGCGGTGTATGACGCGCTTTATGCCAACTACCAAGCACTTGCAAGCTATGTAAACGGAGACAAAGCATGAGTTTTACTGAACTAAAACGTGAAGTTTATGAAGCGAATATGGAGCTTCAACGTCGTGGCTTAGTAATTTATACCTTTGGTAACGTATCGCAAATCGACCGCGACAAAGGCGTGATTGCGATTAAACCAAGTGGTGTATCGTACGACCAAATGAAAGCCGACGACATGGTGATCGTCGACCTTGAAAACACCATTGTTGAAGGTGCTATGCGTCCGTCTTCTGACACCAAAACACATGTTCATTTATATCGCCACTTCGATGAGATTGGCGGTGTAACACACACGCATTCGACCTATGCAACTGCATGGGCACAAGCAAAACAAAGCATTCCTTGCCTTGGCACAACTCACGCTGACTATGTACACGGTGACATCACCTGTACGCGTGAACTAACTGATGAGCAAGTGAATGGCGATTATGAATTAGAAACCGGTATTCAAATTACTGATGCGTATAAAGACCGCGATCCGAAAGCTGCACCTATGGTGATTGTTGCGGGTCATGCGCCTTTCACGTGGGGTAAAGATGCCGCTCAGTCTGTATACCATGCCGCGCTACTCGAAGAGATTGCTCGCATGGCGTATTTAACACGCACTTTAGATCCACACGCAGCTGAACTTAAAAAAGCAGTGATGGATAAACATTATCTACGTAAGCACGGTAAAAACGCGTATTACGGTCAGAGCAAATAGCAAGAATTTAGAGGATTATTAACATGACGACGATGACGAAAGAAGTCTGGTTTGTTACCGGCTCACAACATCTTTATGGTCCTAAGGTGTTAGAAACGGTCGCCAAAGACAGCGAAGCAATTGTAGCGGGCTTAAACAGCGAAGCGAACCTACCAGTAAACTTGGTATGTAAGCCTACCGTTAAGTCACCTGAAGAAATTCACGCTGTTTGCCAAGCGGCAAATACCGATCCTAACTGTGTTGGTTTAGTATTATGGATGCACACTTTCTCACCTGCGAAAATGTGGATTGCTGGCCTAAGCGAATTACGTAAGCCTTGGTTACACCTTCATACTCAGTTCAATGCAGCCCTTCCTTGGTCTGACATCAACATGAACTACATGAATACGCACCAAAGTGCACACGGTGACCGTGAGTTCGGTTTCATCGGTACAGTAATGCGTAAAGAGCGCAAAGTGGTTGCGGGTCACTGGCAACGTGCTGACGTACAAAAGCAGTTAGATGACTGGTGTCGTGCGGCGAAAGGCTGGGCAGAAAGCCAAACACTTAAAGTAGCGCGTTTTGGCGACAACATGCGTCAAGTAGCGGTAACGGAAGGTAACAAAGTTTCAGCACAAATCACCTTTGGTTATGAAGTACACGCGTTTGGTGTCGCTGAGCTTGTAAAAGTGGTTGATACAATCACTGAAGACGAAATCGATGCACAGTTAGCACTTTATAAGCAAGACTATGTGATTGCTGACGAAACTCTACAAGACGATTACGCCGTGAAAATGCTGCGCAACGAAGCACGTTTAGAGCTTGGTATGGAGCGTTTCTTAGAGAAAGGCGGCTTTAAAGCATTCACAAACTGTTTTGAAGACTTATCAGGTCTTTCGGGTCTTCCGGGTCTTGCTACACAGCGCCTAATGTCGAAAGGCTATGGCTACGGTGGTGAGGGTGACTGGAAAACAGCTGCGATGGTTCGCATCATGAAAGTAATGGGTGAAGGCCGTGAAGGCGGTTGTTCATTCATGGAAGATTACACTTACAACATGGGTGAGACTGACCAAGTACTTGGCGCGCACATGTTAGAAGTATGTCCTTCAATTGCAGCACAAAAACCACGCTTAGAAGTTCACCAACACACGATCGGTGTGAAGTGTGATGTAGGCCGTTTATTGTTTACTGCAAAGCCAGGCGCTGCAATTAACGTATCACCAATTGATATGGGTAACCGTTTCCGCATTCTAATCAACGAAGTAGATACAGTGGCTCCGCCAGCTGATTTACCTCACTTACCAGTGGCTTCAGCACTGTGGGAACCAAAACCAAATCTATCTGTTGCATCTGCTGCATGGATCCACGCAGGTGGCGCACACCACACTGCATACAGCCAAGCAGTCACAACTGATATGATCGTTGATTTTGCTGAAATGGCAGGCGTTGAAACGATGATCATCGATAACGATACGACAATTCGTGGTTTCAAAACAGAGCTTCGTCATAACGCAGCTTATTACATGCTAAAACGTGGCCTGTAAAAACGAGTACATAAAGTACTAGGGCATGCTTTTAGTATGTTCAGTCAAATTTTGTTGTCGATTAAGCCAGTGATGAGCCTCGCTCCTCGCTGGCTTATGCTATTGTGAAGTAACACTTTTTAGGAGTAGATATGATCGACTTAAGCGCCTACCAAGGCATTATTTTTGATATGGACGGCACCTTAATTGACTCAATGGGCAGTCATTTGCAAGCATGGCAGAAAGCCTGTGAAGCGTATGGTTATCCGTTCGATTACGACTACATGTATAGCTTGGGTGGCATACCGACCGTTAAAACCATTGAAATGCTCAATGAAAAATTTGGTTTAGATCACGACCCTCTCGTTGTTGCTAAAGACAAGCACCAATTTTGGGTTGATTTACAGCACCATCCGTTGGTAATTGACGAAACCGTCGCTGTACTTGAGAAATACCATGGCGTACTGCCAATGGGAGTGGGTACAGGGGCTGACCGCGAGCATGCAATTGATCACCTAACAGATACTAATTTAATTAATAAAATAGGCGCCTTAGTTACCGCAAGTGATGTGAGTAAAGGTAAGCCAGACCCAGAAACGTTTTTAAAAGTGGCTGAGCAATTAGGTGTTGAACCCAGTAAATGCGTGGTGTTTGAAGATACGCAAATTGGCTATCAAGCAGCAAAAAGTGCGGGCATGGACTGCATTATGGTAAAAGACGGCAAAATCCAATTTTAGCGATTAAATTTGCAATGATCCCCTTATTTGTATTATAAAACTATAAATACAATTAAAAAAAGGTTATTCATATGTCATTGCAATGTGTTTTCCAAGGTTTAAAAACAACTCATCAAACAGCCGGTTCGAACACGAAAAAGTCGCGCGGGCTTTATGCATTGTTGGTGACATGTGGGATTGCCCTTACACCAGCGTGTGCTCATCAAGGAGACAATATGACAACTTCCCCTTCAGCATCTATGACGGCTTACGGCGTGCTTGCAGATCAAACCCCTGTAAATCAAGTAACACTCACTAACAGCAATGGCATTAGTGTTGATGTAATCAACTACGGCGGTATTATCACGCGCATTGAAACGCCAGATGCAAAAGGCGAAATGGGTAATATTGTACTGGGTTTAGATAACCTAGACGCTTACACAAAAGCAACGACTTACTTTGGCGCTATTATTGGTCGTTTTGGTAACCGTATTGCGAACGGTAAATTCACGTTAAATGGCACCGAATATCAGCTTGCCACTAACGACGGCGACAATCATTTACACGGGGGTGTGCAAGGTTTCGACAAAAAAGTATGGAACATGACACCGTTCACTACGCAAAACAGTGCAGGCGTGACCCTAAGCCTTGTTAGCCCCGATGGTGACCAAGGATACCCAGGTGAAGTAACCACTGAAGTGACTTACACGTTAACCAATAACAACACGCTAGACATGCAGTTTATTGCTACAACGAACAAGCCTACCATTATCAATATGACGCAGCACAGCTACTTTAACTTAGCGGGTAAAGGCGACATTCTTGATCACCAAATGCAAATTAACGCCAAAGCGATTACGCCTGTAGATGGTGGCTTAATCCCAACGGGAGAGTTAATGGATGTAGCAGGCACACCGTTTGACTTCCGTACTGCTAAAGCAATTGGTCAAGATATAAAAGTAAGCAATGAACAGCTTCAGCTTGGTAAAGGCTACGACCATAACTTTGTACTAAAAGACACACCAAGCAAAGAGCTTATTGAAGCGGCAACGGTTTACGAAGCAAACTCAGGTCGTACATTAACCGTTTACACCGAAGAGCCTGCCGTACAGTTTTATTCAGGTAACTTCTTAGACGGTAGTAGCAAGCAAGCGTCTGGCTTAGTGCATAACTTCAGAAGTGGTTTTTGTTTAGAGCCACAACACTTCCCAGATGCACCCAATCAGCCAACGTTCCCAAGCACAACATTATTACCGGGTGACGTGTACTCAACACGCATCGTGTACGAATTTGGTACAAAATAAAGGAACACAAACGTGAAAACAACAAAGCTTAAAAGCGCAATGCAAAAGGCCGGTTTAGCCAGCCTATTTGCCTTGTCGTTTGGCGCGCTGACTGGCTGTCAGACAACGGCTGAAGACAACACAGCTAAAAAAACTGATGTAGCAGCCACAGAAAAAGCGCCCATTCAAGATAATGGCATATTTACCAATCCGCTGTTTCCTAATGGCGCCGATCCATGGCTTGAGTATTGGGATGGTAACTATTACTTAACCACAACAACATGGACTTCTGAATTAGTGATGCGAAAATCGCCCACACTTGCTGGTCTTGCAGATGCAACACCTGTCAATGTGTGGTCTGATTCAAACCCTGAACGTTGTTGTAACTTCTGGGCGTTTGAATTCCATCGCCTAAAAGGGCCAAATGGCTATCGTTGGTACATGATGTACACAGCCGGTACCGATGGCACGCTAGATAACCAACACTTAAATGTTTTAGAAAGTGCCGGTGATGACCCTATGGGTCCATACGAATACAAAGGGGCATTAATGCCAAACGTATGGAATATCGACGGTAACTACCTAACATACAACGATAAACTGTATGTGATTTACTCACAGTGGCAGGGCGATCAACAGTTAAACATTATTGCTGAAATGGAAAACCCATGGACACTGAAAAAGAACTCTCCACATACGGTGATCACGCGTCCTGAGCTAGACTGGGAAATTAGTGGTCGTAAAGTAACGGAAGGCGCTGAAATTATACAGCACAATGGGCGTACGTTTATGACGTACTCAGCAAGCTTCTGTAATACCCCTGACTACAAGCTGGGTATGCTTGAGCTTGTAGGTGATGATCCACTTAAAGCCAGCAGCTGGAAAAAATACGACAAGCCGGTATTTGAGCGCACAGAAGACGTATTTGGCCCAGGTCATAATGGTTTCTTCACGTCGCCAGATGGCACTGAAGATTGGCTGGTTTACCATGGTAATGATTCAGTAGAGCACGGTTGTAGCGCAACGCGTTCTTTACGTGCGCAAAAATTCACTTGGAACAACGATGGAACACCAAACTTTGGTAAACCATTAACGCCGGGTGTTGAAGTCGCCCCACCATCAGGTGAATATGGCCCGCTGGTAACACGTGTACAAGGTCAACGCTACCAATTAGTGAATGCCACAAGTGGCCTATGTTTAGACATCGCTGCAGACCCACAAGATGCGCGCGCAGTGCAGCGCCAGTGTGCAAGCACCAATGGTCAGTGGGTTATTGATGCAACAACAGACGGTTTTGTACGTTTAGCCAACCGCGAAGACAGCAAGTTCTTAGAACTTGAAAGCTGTAACGAGGCTGACAACGCTAAAGTACAATCTGCGGCATGGCGCAATAACTTCTGCCAGCAATGGAAAGTAGCACCAAGCACAGACGGTAATGTGTCTATTACTAACCGTTACACAGGCAAACCTTTAGCGGTTGCAGGGTGTTCGGCTGCGCAAAATCAAGCGGTTTTACAGCAAAGCGACACAACAGCGTGTGGCGACTGGCAATTACGCCCTATGGGCAGTGTTGTGGTATTAAGCCAACAAAGTGGTAAAGCGTTGAGCGTAGCTGGTACAGTTAAAGCTGGTACTAATGTTGAGCAACACGCTTATACGCACAAAGACGCACAGCAATGGTTCTTCACACCAACAGATACGGGTTATGTAAGCCTTAAACAAAGCGCTGACAGCGAGTTCTGTGCTGCAGTAGCCGATAATGCACTCGTGCCGGGTGCCAATGTAGAAATGGCTTCGTGTGCCGCGAAAACAGCACAGTGGCGCATTGCCCCAGTTGAAGGCGGTGGCATCATGCTTATCAACCGTTACACAAAACAAGCATTAGGCTTAAGTAACTGTGGCTTGGCTGAAAACACTAACTTTGCACAACAACCCGATTTAGGTAACAAGTGCCAAGTGTTCCACCTGCGTGAACCACATTAAGTCATAAGTAAAGAATCGACTCAAACCAAAGCCACTTCATTTATGAGTGGCTTTTTTTGTTCCTGTTAATATAACGTGAAGGTATAATTATACAGTTTAAGGGAATGCGCTGGTTGCTTTCTCAGGGAGTAGGAGTTGTAAATGTCTTATTTAATTAATTCAAGTAAACCAATTTCAAGTGTGCATCAGCTGCAAAGTGAAGGTGGTCAGTACATTGAGTTAGCTGAAGCAGGTTATCAAATACCAATAGTCTGGTTAATGTTTTTCAATGAAGATGATTTCATCGAGTCTAAAATTGAATACATGGATGGAGAGGGTAATTTACACTACGATACGATCTCTTTACCGTGTACGACGGTCAAAAAAGCGAAAGAAAATATAGAAAACTCACATCGGTTTTTTACTGAATTATTTCAAGAGCCTGAAATAGCGATAGGGTATTTAGATAAGACAATCGCGCTTTTTGATGAGCTAGAGTACGAGTATCTCATTCTGGATGCGAGTGAATATTTTTATATGAATATTGATGATGCTGAATGGCATTTGTTTCGGAATGCATTTCTTAGAAATGAAAAAGCGAAACGTTTTATTTTTGAATATTCAGGGTATGACGAGGCTTATTTACCGTATCCAGTCGAAGAGTTTTATTCTAATCCCCACTTAGATGACTATGATCGAATGAATAACTCAACGGCACTGAACCCTGCCTTTAGTGATCCGTCTTATCGTATAAGGTATCCCCATGAAACAGCAAGCTCAGCGTTGAGTAAAACAGATACCGCGAGTAACAAAAAGTGGTGGCAGTTTTGGAAAAGTGAGTAAAACTGCTCACGAGTTACTTTGGCTGTTGTTGGAAGTACATGGTACTCGGCTTTTCATCATCAAAAGCTGGCCAGTTTGGTAGTGCGTCATGATTGGGATTCCCGTTTTTAGCGAAGTTAGTCCAATACGTTGCCATAACCTCTGACATTTTTAAGTCGTTTGGTGTGACATTGGGATCTGACTTATTCAAGTTTTTAAACACGTACGCAATTTCATGACCGTGAGCAGAGCCGTGATCTTCATCTTTTGCACCACTCTTTCGGGCAGGGTGATGATCGAAGTAGTACAGGTATACAGGCGCATTACCATATTGTGTTTGTAACTTTGCCCAGCTCCATGTGTGCATAAAAAAGCCAGACAGAGTCTGGCTTTTTACGACAACGAATAAGGAAGGTGAGACAGCTCACCTTACTTATTACTCTTCTTGTGCAGAAGCTGCGTCAAAGAGTGCTTTTATTTCTTCAGCACTAATCGCACCGTTGAAAATTTTCAGTTCATCAATAGCCCCGTTATAAGGGGTATCCCAGTAGTTAACACCCAAGGCAAATTCATTGGTTTCACCAGGTACAGTGAACACGCGAGGGAAACCGCCCGCTTCTAGCTGAAGTTCACCATTGACGTACATTTTTATCGTATCGCCGTTGGTGCCATCAACCGTGAAGGCAACATGTGTCCACTCTTTGAGAGGGATGCGGCTATCTAGCTCTGCATTATCAAAGAATGCGCCATTATTTGCCCACAAACGAGTTAGACTAGAGCCAGCCATCGAAGGCACATAACTCAACCAAGCGTCTGCATTTGCACCTGCAAAGAATGCGGTTGTGTAATCGGTGAAGCTTTCTGGTTTTAACCACATAGATACAGAGTAATCATTGGTTGTAATAAGGTTATCTGGTAAGCGAACACCTGAACCGTCAAGGAATACGGCTTGACCAATGATACCGTCAACAAAAGTTACGTTACCACCAGTGTTGTTAATGAAACCACCCGTTGGTTTACCCGCTGCATACGCACCGTTTAATGCACTTAGGTCACCTTCGAAGCTGTATTCAGCTGGTGCAAGTGATTTTAAGGTTACATCGAATGACTTAGTATCAGTAAAGTCTTTGTACTTAATGGTTGCAGTTAATGTTACAACTTGGTCGCCAGCAGAGGCACTTGGTTGAGTCACAACAGCCGTGCCGTTAACTGGTTTTAAATACTCTTCGTTGTTTGACGTCCAGCTAATACCTGACACAAATGGACCGACACGTGGTAACTCGAAGCTTTCACGTACTGCAGATACATCACCTAAATCAAGCGCATCAGTGATGAAACTTTCGAACTTAGTCGGATCTGTTAGGTTGTTGATTGCTGCACCATTGATGTCTAAGCTGTTTAAGGCGTAGTCATACACGATAAATTCGTCAATTTGACCTTGGAAAGGTAAATCCCACCCGTAGTTAACACCGAGAGCAAAATTGCCTGTTTGCGTGCTGAAGAAATCCGGACGTGGCATTGACCCTGCTCGGATACCATCTCGATAAAGCGTAGCAGTCCCGTTAGCATACGTAATTGCAATGTGATTCCAGTCCATTACCGCAGGAGAACCAGAAATGATTTGGTTCCACATTTCTGTGCCATCTTCAGCAAGGTAACGGCTCCACAGCATTGGTGTTGTTGTAAAGTGCGTGCTACCCGGAATCAAGCTCATCCAACGCGCATCTGATGATGCAGCAAAAAATGTTGGCGTGAAGTCGGTCAACACAGTCGGTTTAAACCAATATGAGATTGTGTACTCATCGCTTGTCACTAAGTCATCAGGTAAACGAACACCCGTTGAACCGTCAAAGTTAAACGCTTTGCCTGTTTGACCTTCAGCGAAAGCGGCTGTGCCTGCACCCACATTTAATAGGTTGTTGTCTGTCACCCCTGCATCACCTAGATTGCCTAAACCATCGCTTAGTGATTCTTCGAATTTGTAGTGTGCAATCGCATTTTTAAATTCTGGACGCGCTTCAAGGTTTACATTAAATGTCTTGGTTGTGCTCTCGCCATTTAAAGAGATATTAGCCGTTAAAGTAACGGATTTATCACCACGGTCTGGCGTAGGGATAAACACAGACCCGTCGCTGGTGATGTAGTATTCATCACTACTTTGCCAGTTAATCGCTGCACCATCTTTACCTTTAGTTGGTAATGAATAGCCTTCGTCTGCAATTGATAATTCAGTTTTTATATCAAGTGCTTCTTGAACAGTGCCCAGCACGTTTGCAGTATCCGTAATTTCATCACGTTTACTTGCCCAAATGGTAGCGCCTTCGCTTGATGTTGCCGATACAGTGACGGCCATCGCTTTGGCGGCGTCATCCCATTGCCATTTAGCCACGCCGAAGTAAGTACCAGAATCAAGCTCTAGTTTGATATTAGAGTCATCAATCATGTACCAGATACCGGGATCATCACCTGTTACTGAGTGATCTTGGTTTAATGCAATATGCATTGAACGAATAGCATCAGTGTTTACATCAGTGCCGTGATTGATAAATTTGTAGTAACCGTAAAGCTCATCAGCAATTACCTTGTTGTCGCCCTCAAGCGGTACATAGCGTTGTGGTGAAGCCATCGGCCAACCTAATGAGTTAATAAACATTTCATGCACACGAACTTGGTGTGCTTCAGTATTGTTAGGGAACTCAGTTGATGTTTGTGGAAAACGGGTGTGTGTTACTAATAAATGACGACCTGTTGCTTCATCGTAGTAAGCCGAGTTATGCCCCGGTGATTGATAGCCCCAAGCAGGTGCTGTTTCGCCAAGTTCTTGGGTGTACTCAAAGCCGCCCATTAGTTTTTCACCAATTTCTAGGCCCCCTATTGCTGCAATGTCATTACCCGCGTTATCTAGGTATGGACCATCAGGTGTTTTTGAGCGAGCAACACGAATGTTATAGCCTCCGTTTAAGTCAAATCCAGCAACTGAGAAGAACAGGTAATAGTACTCGCTCTCTGGGCTATACATTGCAAAGGCGCCTTCTATCGCACGGAAGTCACCACCGACTAGTTTTTTACCGTATCCTTGACCGGCTTCTGGCATACCGGTCTCTTCGTCCATTGCTAAAACGAAAATACCGCCGGAGTAAGAGCCGTAAACCATCCAAAGCTTGCCGTTTGCATCATAGAATGCTGCAGGGTCAATGGCGTTTGGATCAACGGCGCCATTCCATGTTGTTTGGCCGTTATCGAGTGGGTAGGCTGTAAATTCCGCCTCATTGCGGTAGCCACTGCGTAAGAAAATGCCTTTATTTTTATAGGGGCCTTCAATGTTATCAGCTTCAGCTAAACCAAGGTAAGAGCGGTTCCAACACACTTCATCAACAACATCCGGTGTATCTGGGTTATCTTGTGCACAGTGGTTATAGTAAAACCAAAACTTGCCATTTGGGGCTTTAATAACATCAGCAGCCCAGTTGCCAGTAAAGCCATCTGTCCATTCAATACCCTCGGCAATTTCACCTGTGTAGTTGTAATCAAATAGGGGGCTTTCATTAACGGCTGCGTTAGCTGAAAGGCTAGAAATCATTTCCCAGTTCAAGAGATCAGTTGATTTAGCGGCAGCAAGGTGTGAACCAAAAATATAATAAGTGTCGTCAACTTTAACGACAGAAGGGTCATGTACACTGACATTAGTAACCATTACGCTTCCTGATTCAGTGTATTCAACACTGCTGCTTACAGTCGGTTTTGCGCTTTGGGGTTCGGTAACTGCAAGAGACGAGTTAAGCTTAGTACCCTCTTCTTTGCCACAACCTGTCACAGCCAAAGAGCAGGCTATGACCATGGCTAATTTATTTAATTTCATTTTATGTGTCCTCTTGAAACTGGGATTCATTTTTTATTCGATTGTTGTCAATAAAATTGCCGCGTGCCTATATCAAACTAATAAGAACGTAGTATTGTAATTTTATAGTACGATTTAAAATGTGCAAATACTTTTGCAAAGGTAATTGATATGTAAACATGAAGTGTCAGTGTTTACAATATGTACAGCGTGATTTTAATTTTTTCAAGTTGCCAATTTTGGCGTTTTTTTCGCTGTTTTTACTCTTTTAGGGAAGTTTTTACTTATCGGAAAGTGAGGATTTTCCAGTAAATATGTTTATTTGTATTACATTTGAGCACTAAAAAGGGCTCTTTAAGAGCCCTTTTTGAGATTACTTGTCTTGTTTACTGAGACCTTCAGTGGTCATGATAATACGTTTAAGCGTGCCGTCTTCATTGTAGTAAAGTGGTTCGATAGCCACGGAACGACGAAAACGCCCACCACTTGGTTTGCCATCAATTGGTGGTACTGCACCTGTATGGTAAATAAAATAATCTTTACCTTTGTATTCGATAATTGATTGGTGGTTTGTTTCACTGTTGCCCGCGATTTCATTCAAGATACCTTTATATTCCCACGGTCCATGAATACTTTTACTCATTGCATAACAGATTTTTTCAGGGAACTCACAGGCGTACGATACATAGTAGTTATCATTTTTTTTATGCACCCATAATGCTTCTGTAAAGTTTGGCAAATCGATTGTTTTTATTTCCCCATCAAGCGAAAGTAAGTCATCGCTCAGCTTTACATATTTTGGCACTAAGTTACCAAAGAACATGTATGTATCGCCGTTTTCTTCGGTATAAATAGCAGGATCAATATCATCCCAATCATTCGGTGTGTGCTTGGTCATATCGTCTGTAACAAGCGCATGGCCTATGGCGTCTTTAAATGGGCCTGTCGGTGACTTAGACGTTGCAACACCAATAGCAAAGCCCGGTTTTGTATCGTTGTGACGAACCGTGGTAAAGAAGTAAAAGGTGCCATCACGCTCAATCATGTGTGAAGCCCACGCTTCGCCTTTTGCCCACTTAAAGTCAGTGGCTTTCATAATTGGGCCATGCTTTTTCCAATTCACCATGTCGGTAGACGAAAAGGCGAGCCAGTCATGCATTTCGAAAAATACATCGTTATTAGGTGCTTCATCATGGCCTGTATAAAGGTATACGGTGTCGTTGTGAACAAGTGCTGCGGGATCTGCTGTAAAAACATCGGTAAATAATGGGTTTTGTGCAACGGCTAAGCTACTCGAAAAAAGCAATGGCAGTGCTAACGCTTTCAATTTCTTCATGAGTGTCCTCTGTGACTAATGATTGTTGTACGAACTGCTGCTTTTGTGCTTAAAACTCATTCTAAATGACCAGATAATACACAGTGTACGCCTGATTATACTGAGTAACTGATTGTTTACATCGAAACAAATCAGCAAAAGTGCAGCAAAAATTAATTCTATATTGTATTATTGTATTTTAATCATAGTAGCATCAAAATTCGCTGGGTAAATAACTTGTTAGCCCTTTTTTGTCGCTCTAGGTGAACTAAAGACAAATTAAACAAGCAAATGATTACATGCTAAGTTTATGATAATAATCGGTATTAATGAATAACCAAAGCATAAACGCAGCACGCTTTAAGTTTGTAACATGTTATAATTGCGGCATTTTTTGTAAACATAATGGCAGTTATTTTAATTTGGCTTTTTGAGTTGACTGTCAAATAATCATACAATATGATTAAAGTTCAGGCAGCAATGTATTAACATAATAAAATATAGACTCACTTGCGCACCGTTTTGACAACACACGATGCACAATAAAGTGGTCACTCTTCGGTAACTGAATGGGGAAAGTTCAGCGGGCCGATATAACTATAATTTGGAGAACACCGCTTATGTTTAAAAGAACACACATAGCCAGTGCTGTAGTTATGGCATTTACCTGTCAATTTGCTTTCGCTCAAGAGCAAGCACCAAATACTCCTGAAAAGAACGTCGATGAAATGGAAGTTATTCAGGTATCAGGTATTCGCGGCAGTTTAAACAAAGCACTTGATGAAAAACGTGCAAGCGTTCAAATCGTGGATGCTATTGTTGCAGAAGATATTGGTAAATTCCCTGATAACAACGTAGTTGAAGCGCTTCAACGTGTGACGGGTGTACAAACAACGGGCCGTGGTGCAGGTGAAGTAAGTGCGGTTTCAATCCGTGGCCTTACTGACGTCAATACGACTATTAATGGTCGTGCTATATTTACTGGTGCGGGCCGTGATGTGGCACTGCAAGACATTCCAGCAAGCTTACTATCAGGTGTTACAGTTTATAAAACTCGTTCGGCAGATCAAATTGAGCGTGGTATCGCAGGGGCGATCGACATTAAAACGCATCGCCCATTCAACTTTGACGGTGAAAAAGTCGTTTTAGCGGCACGTGCTATTTATGCTGATCAGCCAGATAAAGTTGATCCAAATATCAGTGCGTTACTCTCTAACCGTTGGGACATCGATGGTGCAGGTGAGTTTGGTGCTTTAGTTAATATTTCATACGCTGAAACACATTATCGCGATGATACAATTACAGCAGGTGCAGCATTTCCATTTTTTACTGACAAGCCGCATCATAATTATTCACCGTATTCTCGAATCCCTGACCGTGACTCTCAAGATAATCTAATTTGGCAAGGTGGTTTAGAAAATGGTCTACCATCATCAGAGGGTTCTACGTTGAACGTAGAAGGTGAACCAACTGAGTATTTATTAGCGCGAGATGCTATTTTCGGTACTTCATTTACAGGTTTGCGTAAGCGCCCTGCAGCATCAATATCTTTGCAGTGGGCACCAAATGAAACACTTGAAATTACGGCGGAAGGTTTCTACACGGGTTACGAGAATCAATCTCAAAATGCGTTATGGTTTTCAAATACCTTTGAAACTGGTAACGGCTTTATTGAAACCCCCACAGTATTTGATGGCACTAACGTCGTTAAAGAAAAACAAGCAATCGGTGCTGGTGGCTTCCAAAGTGGTGACTATAACTCTGAAACAACAGATAGCTACTTATATGCATTAGGTGCCGAGTGGCAAGCAAGCGATTATCTAACTATTAAATCTGAAGTGGTTTATCAAGACAGTGAATATAAGTCGGACTTTTTTGCAATGCGTTTTGATCGCACTTCGTATGGTTTAGATGTTGACTTTAATGACAATGATGGTGTGCCAAGTATCTCATTTTGGGATGATCCAAACACCACAGTAAACGAAGCTGATATGGCTGCGATAGAAAATTGGAATGCTAGTACTATTTATGACAGTGCTGCTGGTAATAGCGGTGATGCCATCACTTTCACAATTGACGGTGAGTATCTTTTTGGCGGTACTTACATAGATAAAGTTCGATTTGGTGGGCGTTTCGAAAACCGTTCAGCACAAGAATTTACTAGAGATGATAATAAAGTTATTGGCAATACTTCAGTTGCAAGCCTAATGGAACAGCTAGTCGCTGCAGGCGCATCAGGAGATGGAAGTGGCTTAATTTTTAAAGTAGATGATTATTTTGATGGTCGTGCAGATGTATTTGATAGTTTCATTACTGCAGATGGTAGTTATTTACTGAAAAATGCCGATGCGGTTCGCCAAGTATATGATACTCAAGTTGAAGGTATAGCTAAATCTTTTGATATTGATGAAACTTCTTATGCATTTTATGCAACCACTAATTTCTTTTTAACGGAAGATATTAGTGGTGAATTTGGTTTACGTTATGTGAACTATGAACAAGACATGAAGTTTTATGATACAGATAACAATGGTGAGCTAACAACAGGTAAAAATAAAACAGATAAAATTTTACCAAGTCTAGTACTTAACTGGAACATCACTGATGACGTGGTAGGACGTGTAGCATATACAGAAACACTGCGTATGCCTAATTTTGCTGACCTGAACACGGTTGTAAGATTACAAGACCCACTAACTGATATACCTTATGGTACGGGAACGGGTGGTAATTCTAATTTACAACCGACAGAGTCAAAAAACTATGACTTATCACTTGAGTGGTACTTTGCTGATACAAGCTCAATTTACGCTGCTTACTTTAACCGCGAAATTGAAGGCTTAGTGTTACCTGGACGTAAGACTGAGATTCTTGAAGGTAATGATGGTGTAACTAGACCTTATGTGATTAGTACATCAGTGAATGCGTCAAACGGGGAGCTTTCGGGCTTTGAACTGGGGGCTGTCTATTTTCCTGAAAACTTGCCAGAAATGTTAAATGGTTTTGGTGTACAAGCAAGTTTCACACTACTTGATTCATCACAAGAAACTCCTGACTTTAATCGTGCTGGAGAGATTACAGAATATGTTAAGTCGCAAATGGCTGGCGTATCTGATGAGTCTTACAGCATCGTCGGTATTTACGAGCGTGATTCATTTGACATGCGTTTATCTTACGTGTGGCGTTCAGAGTTTTACACCGGTAACGAAGCAGCTAGCTTTGCTAATCCGATTCAGTTCTGGAGCCGCCCAGAGCAAAGTTTAGACTTCCAGTTTAGTTACAATGTAAATGATGACTTTGTTGTGACATTTGATGCAACTAATATCCTAGATGATGTGTATCAGAACTACTACGGTAAAGGTAACGATAACTTATTTAATTTCGGTAACGGTATCTATTCACGTACATTCGCGCTAGGTATCCGTTATTCTTTCTAAAATTCTTGAATAGACCCAAAAACCCCGGCTTTGCTGGGGTTTTTTATTTTTCAGATTTGCTAGAAAGTGGGCGTGTTTGTTATTAAACGAAAAGAGTTGCGATTTAATTAGTATGATAATACTATCATTCAGGTTAGCATTAAATTTACAAAAATAACGAATGCAGTGGCCAAGCTGTGTAGTATCACATAGTTGATACACAGTATTGAAAGGTGTTCATTGCTTAAAATATTGAGTATTGGCTTAATATTTTCCAATTAGGGTGTGGTATGGAATCTCAAAAGTTATCCGTTGTAGAAAAAGTTGGCTTTGGTGCCGGCGACATGGCAGTGAATGTCATGGTTGCAGCGTTATTTTATTTTATGTCTTTTTTCTACACCGATATCTACGGACTGGATCCGGTTGATATGGGTGTGTTGTTTTTAGTGGCGCGTTTTGTTGATGCCTTTACCGATCCATTAATGGGGGTCATCACCGATAAAGTGAAAACCCGCTGGGGTCAGTTCCGCCACTGGTTCTTATTCTTGTCTGTACCGTATGGTTTGTCGGTTATATTACTATTTACTACGCCAGATCTTGATTACAACATGAAGCTGGCATGGGCCTATGCAACTTACCTGTTTGCTACGTTGATGTTTACCGGTGTAGCAATCCCTTATATCTCTTATATTGGTGTACTCACTGCGGATCCTAAAGAGCGTTTATCTGCTAATGGTTACCGTATGTTTTTCGCAAAAATTGCCAATGTAGTGATTGTATTCTCAGTACCGCTACTTGCGTCTTACTGGGGAAATGGCAGCTTGTCGTACGGTTATAAACTCGCAATGGCATTGGTCTCTGCGTGTGCTGTTGCGTTGTTTTTATTCTGTTTCTTTACTACCCGCGAACGTATTACTCATGAGCCACAAACCGAGGGCGTACTTACGCAATTAAAAGTGCTACTTAAAAACGACCAGTGGTTGTTACTGTGTGCAGCATGTGTACTTGGTACCTTAGGGTATGCAATTCGCGGTAGTGTGGCAATGTACTATGCAACCTATTATTTAGGGGTGCCCGATTTAGCGGGGGCATTCACCAGTGCGGGTATTGCGGCGTCAATCGTATCGATGGTGGCAAGTACGTGGATCACGCAGCGTTACTGTAAAATGAAACTGTTCCGTCAATCACAAATTGCAGTGTTATTTATTTCATTGCTTATGTATTTTGTGGTCCAACCGGGTGATGTAATGATGGCATTCGTGCTTTATATCATCTTGTCATTTGTGGTTGATTTACATGCGCCTGTGTTCTGGTCTGCGATTGCAGAAGCTGTGGATTACGGTGAAATTAAAGACGGTGTGCGTGCATCGGGCTTATCATTTGGTGGTATTTCATTCTGCCAAAAAGCTGGAGGCGGTTTAGCTGGTTTAGCAGGGGGATTATTACTGGCATTTTTCGAGTACAAACCCAACGTTGAGCAAACGGAGTTTACCTTAATGGGCTTAGCACTCATGCTTACTATTATCCCCGGTGTATTCCACGCGTTACTTGGTCTTATTCTTAAAAAATACAAGATTACCGATCAATACTATACGGACATGGTCATTCAAAAACGCCTACCAAAGTAACCTTCTCTTAAAACGCGCACGCTAACACAGTGTGCGCTTTGCTCTTTAAAATAACGGTTCGCTGGGAGACAACAAGCATGAACACATTCAAAGTGAGTTATTTAGCAATTCTGTGTGCTGCAATATTAACGGTGACTGCATGCAGTGAGTTGCCAATTGACAGCAAACAAGCCGCCTCTGTTGCGCATGCTGAACATGCCAGCGAACAACATTTATTTGCGCTAAACCAAGTAAGCTTAAGCGCCAGCCCGTTTTTACATGCGCAGCAAACTAATGTGCGTTATTTATTAGCACTTCATCCTGATCAGCTGCTTGCTCCTTATTTACGAGAGGCGGGCCTGACACCAAAAGCGCCCAACTATGGTAACTGGGAAAATACCGGTCTTGATGGTCATATTGGGGGTCATTATTTATCAGCATTGAGCCTTGCTTGGGCAGCGACAGGGGATGAAGAATTAAAGCAGCGTTTAGATTACATGTTAAGCGAGCTTAATCGTGCTCAACAAGCCACAGGTGGTTACTTAGGCGGTATTCCTAATGGCGATGAAATGTGGCAGCAGATTGAAAACGGTGAAATTAAGGCTGATTTATTCAGTTTAAACGACCGTTGGGTACCACTTTACAATATAGATAAAATCTTCCATGGCCTTCGTGATGCCTACGAAGTTGCAGGAAGTAGCCAAGCAAAGCACATGTTATTTAAGTTAGGCGAATGGTTCTTAGCAACCACAGCGAAGCTAACTGATGAACAAGTTCAGCAGATGCTGTACTCAGAGCATGGTGGCTTAAATGATGTGTTTGCGGATATGTATGTTATTAGTGACGATGAGCGTTACTTAAAACTAGCGCGCCAGTTCTCTCATAACATCATTATTGAACCACTATTACACAAAGAAGATAAGTTAACAGGCCTGCATGCCAATACGCAAATTCCCAAAATTATTGGTATGTTGAAAGTGGCGAATGCCAGCGATGATAAAGCATGGCAGCAAGGCGCTGACTTTTTCTGGAAAACAGTGAGCCAAGAGCGCTCGGTGTCCATTGGTGGTAATTCAGTACGTGAACATTTTCATGATAAAAGTGACTTTACGCCAATGGTTGAAGATGTTGAAGGCCCAGAAACTTGCAATACCTACAATATGATGAAACTCAGCAAGTTACTGTTTTTGAAAACCGCTGATACGCGTTATTTAGACTATTATGAGCGCGCCACATATAACCATATTTTATCGTCACAACACCCAGAACACGGTGGCCTTGTTTACTTTACCTCAATGCGCCCAGGACATTACCGTTTGTACTCATCAGTGCAAGACTCTATGTGGTGTTGTGTGGGCTCGGGTATTGAGAATCACAGCAAGTATGGTGAGTTAATTTATAGCAATACGGGTAAAGAGCTATGGGTGAACTTATTTATTCCCAGTACGTTAAATTGGCAACAACAAGGTTTACAGATCACCCAAGACAGCCAATTCCCTGATGATACCAAGGTTTCACTCACGGTGAACCGGTTGTCTGGGGGACAAAGCTCAGAGTCTGTCATCCATATTCGTAAACCGTCTTGGCAACAAGGTGAACTGCGCTTTACGTTAAACGGAAAAGCCGTGACCGCGAGCGAAAAAGACGGTTACTACAGTATCAGCCATGCATGGCAAAGTGGCGATAAGCTTGCCTTTGAATTAGCACCTAAGCTTTATACCGAGCAGTTACCGGATGGCCAAGATTATTATTCTGTCATGTATGGCCCCGTGGTTATGGCCACCAAAGTACAGGCTTTTGCGAATGAGCAGTTAAGCTTTGTTGCTGATAACAGCCGTATGGGTCACATTGCTGCTGGACCGACGTGCCCACCAGAAGCATTACCCATTATGCTCAGTGAACCTGCGCAATTTGTTGCTGATTTAACTCGTAAACCGGGCCAAGCGTTGGCATTTATCGCAGACAAAAATGTGGCGATTGCAAAGCAAGGCATTGGACAGACTGAACGCACGGAACTTATCCCATTTTTCCGCTTACACGACAGCCGCTATCAAGTGTATTGGCCACAGCAAAGCAAAGCTGAATTCACACAATTTGTAGCTGACGCCAAAGTGGCTGAGCAAGCGAAAGAGCAGCTTCGATTATTAACCGTTGATCACATTACGCCGGGTGAACAGCAACCAGAAGTAGAGCATAGCTTTAAAGGTGAAGGAACCCGTGCAGGTGTCAATAATGGCCACCATTGGCGCGATGCAACAGGTTGGTTTGAATATCAGCTTCGTAACCCCAATAAAAACGCTGCAGCAGTACGTATTCGTTATTTTATCGGTGATGTGAATCGTCATTTCTCAATCACCCTTAATAGGGAGAAACTGGCCGCGGTAAGTTTGCCTGTTGGCAACCCAAGCGATGAGTTTTACACCATTGATTACCCATTAACAGAGGCGATGAAGCAGTCAGAAATGCTGACCTTGCGTTTCACAGCCAACCCAGATTCTGTTGCGGGTGGTATCTATGGCATTCGATTGATCAACGAGCAATAAAGAGTGGGCTATGTTAAGCAATAATGTGTTTGATAAAGCGGTGAAGCCGGTATTTTCGTCATGCTTAAAAGAGCAGCAAAGCGTTTACCAAACTCCTACGGGCCTTGGTTATCGTGTTATTGAGCAGGGAGCAGGTGATAAGCCCCACTGGGATGCAACAGTCACTGTGCATCAACGTGTAGTACTTAATAACGGTCGGGTGTTATTTGACACCCGTGCAGAGGGTGTACCTGTTGAGTATGAAATTGCCGAGGCGATTGTGGGCTTGCAAGAAGCATTGCAACTGATGAGTAAAGGCAGTCGTTTTGAAGTATTAATACCCCCTCATCTTGCGCGAGATGTGTACAGTACATTTATTGCTACAAAGCATGAACAGGATTGCCAAAGCCCGATGCGAGTTGATATCACCCTGCTTGATTTTAATTAATAATACCAACTTAAAATCTCAAAATAGATCACTTGAGTAAATAAAAAACCTGCAAAATTGCAGGTTTTTTGTGTTTGAATAATTACTTTATAAGCGTGGTTTTAAGCTTGTTTAGGTCGGCTGGGTTTACAATCGGCCAATCGTTTTTCCAGCTCATCGGTAAAATTCGTAGCTTTTGTACGCCGTTATCGGCTGTTTCATAGGCGTGCAACACGAGGTAGTCTTTACCATCAAACGTGTAAGCGGCATTGTGACCAAGGGCTGCCCACTCCTTGTTACCTTCAATCACTAAGCTACCACCGCCATCAACCAGAGAGCGACCTTGCTGATCTAAATAAGGACCTTCAACGTTTTTACTGCGACCAACGCGAACATTGTAAGTACTTTCAATACCTTGACAGCATTTATCAAATGACACAAACAGATAGTAATAGCCATTCTTTTTAAAGATATAAGGCGCTTCAATTGGGCCATGCTCCGTGTTTGGACGGCTGGCAATGTGATGCCACTTTTCAGGCTGTGCTAAGCGCACCATGTCATCATCTAGTTGCACTAATTTTAAACCACCCCAAAACGAACCAAAGCTCATCCAAGGTGTGCCATTGTCATCTTCGATGATAGCTGGGTCGATAGCGTTCCAATCATCACGCTCAGGCACTGACTCAACCACAATACCGTAATCAATCCACTTGTAGTCAGGTGATGATGGGTCAAGAGTGTCGTTTACCGTTACACCAATTGCTGAGGTGTTTTTACCAAATGCAGAAACAGAGTAATACAGATAAAACTTGCCATTTTTCTCGTACACATCCGGTGCCCACAGATGGCCACCGAAATTAGGTGACACGCGTTTTGCCCAGCTAGGCTCGTCTTTAAAGACGCGGCCAGTGAGTTTCCAGTTAGTTAAATCTTTTGATTCATAATAGGTAATGCCAGGGCCTGTACTAAATACATAATACGTGTCGCCTTCTTTGGCCATAACTGGATCGTGTACTTCTACCTGTTTTGCCGACACTGCAGCTGCTGAGATAAGTAGTCCAGTTGAAAGCCACTTCATTGCTCGTGTCACTTGGTGTGCGGGTCTCATGATCGAATACCTTTTTGTTGTTTTAACTTTTGTGTTCATTCGTCTACTATATAATATGTAATACAATATTAACAATAAAATAAAAGCGAAATACAGGACACATTATGCTCAAAAAATTATCGCGGCTTACGTTACTTACCGTGTTAAGCGCTTCGTCAGTGCCAGCCTTTGCTGATGCTAATAGTAGCAAGACCGTCGCGCCAATTGATAACCCTATTGTACTTAAGCGTGCCGATCCTTGGTTAGTGCGTGATGAAAAAACCGGATGTTATACCTTTATTGGTAGTTCACCGATGTTTGATGAAATTGAACTACGCCAAGCATGTCGCTTAAATGACTTAAAACTAGCCGAGCCAAAAGTTATTTGGCAAAAGCATGATAAAGGCCCTATGAGCGTTAACATTTGGGCGCCTGAGCTGCACCACATTGATGGCAGTTGGTACATTTACTTTGCGGCCGGTGACATTGAAAAGCCTTTTAGCATTCGTATGTATGCACTTAAAAATGACCACGTTGATCCTATGCAAGGCGACTGGCAAGAAATGGGGCAGGTTATGAGTCACCTAGATAGCTTCTCTCTTGATGCGACCAGTTTTACTCATAAAGGCAAACGCTACATGATTTGGGCACAGCAAAACCAGCCTGCCACATACAACTCGGCCTTGTGGTTAGCAGAAATGGACTCACCAACGTCAATTAAAGAGCCTGTTATCGCGATTACTGAGCCGACTCTTGAGTGGGAAGTACAAGGCTATAAAGTGAATGAGGGGGCTGCTGTAATAACGCGTGGAGATAAAATTTTTGTGACCTACTCGGCCAGTGCCACCGATCATCGTTATGCGATGGGCTTGCTATGGGCAAATGTAAATGATGATTTACTTGACCCTAAAAGTTGGCATAAAAAGCCAGAGCCTGTTTTTACTACCCACGCTGAAGTTGGTCGCTTTGGTCCGGGTCATAACAGCTTTGTAAAAGCGGAAGATGGCGTGACAGATTTGCTAATTTACCATAGCCGCGATTATAAAGAGCTGAAAGGCACGCCATTGACGGATCCAAATCGCCATGCGCGAGCACGCATTATTACATGGGATAAAGATGGGTTTCCTGTGTTTTCACCACAGCTAGCTGATTAAAAAATTTTTAAAAAAAGGGCGCCAATTGGCGCCCTACAACTTTGGGAACGAAATGTTTACCAAAAGCGGTAATATATAAAGGCAGTTATGCCTAAAATGCCCGCTGTATGGATGTAATCCCACTTATCTAAACCCTCGGCGACCTCTTTGAGTGTTGCTTTGTCTAGGCTTGAGAAAGTAAGGCCTTTTAATTGCTCTTCATCTGCTTGTTTAGTGAAAATACTCACCACAATCATAATTACGACAACCACAACAAACAGCAGGATACAGTAGTACAACCAGTTCATTGTCGTTATCCATGCAAACGATGAACCCGTTAAATCATCTTTAAAGGGTAATAATACTAAGCGGATCATACCCAGTACGAAACCAGACACAAGACCAACAAACCCCGCTGTTGGCGTTATGCGCTTACTACATAAGCCGAGTAAGAATACAGCCGCGATGCCTGGTGCAATTAATGATTGAACACTCTGTAGATATTCATAAAGTACATCGGCAATTAAGCTCATGACGGGTATCCACAACAGTCCGAGTACAACGATAACGATAGTGGCCATTCTGCCTACTTTTAGAAGGTGTTTTTCGCTTGATTCTGGCTTAAACTTTTTATAAAAGTCGATCGTAAATAAAGTGGCTGATGAATTGAATAGCGAAGCGAGCGAGCTCATCAGTGCTGCGACTAAGCCACCAATCACAATTCCTTTCACACCCGCAGGTAACAGCTCAGCGACTAACGTAGGAAATGCTTGGTCAGCGCTTTCGTAACTAATAATTCCTTTTGCATTCAGAGCGTAAGCAATCATGCCCGGCACTAAGAAAATAAACACAGGGAGGAGTTTTAAATAACCCGCAAACATCGTCCCGCGACGTGCTTCTTTAATCCCTTTCGCAGAGAGTACGCGTTGCACAATATACTGATCGGTACACCAATACCAAAAACCGATAATAAACGAGCCAAAGATAATCCCAGGCCAAGGGAATTCAGTGTCTGATGCGCTGCGAATAAGGTGCATATTAACGTCATTTAAGCGTTCAACTTCTGCCCAGCCGCCGACTTTATCAAGACCAACAACTAAAATGACCAGTGAACCAATGATCAACACTGGCGTTTGCAGCACCGAGGTCCACATAATGGCTTTCATGCCCCCTAGAACAGTATAAATCCCGGTGATCACCACTAAACCAATGGCAGAAATCCAAAAGAAATCGATACCCCAAATACTCTCAATTCCTAAAATGGTTTTAAAGGCGATACCACCGGCATACACGGTCACGGCGACTTTTGTTAATACGTAGCTGATTAATGAGATAACAGATAAGAAAGTTCGCGACTTAGAATTAAAGCGACGTTCTAGAAACTCAGGCATGGTGTAGACCTTGCTACTCCAATAGAAAGGCACAAAAATCCAACCGAGTAATAGAATAATCCACGACTGCATTTCCCAATGGGCGAGTGCCATACCTGATTGAGCGCCAGAACCAGATAATCCGACTAAATGTTCTGAGCCGATGTTTGATGCGAAAATAGAGGCACCAATTACTAACCAGCTTGCATTACGACCCGCCAAAAAGTAGTCAGCGGTGTCTTCTTCTTTTTGTCGCATAGACATGACGACAACGCCTAATAACAGGACAAAAAATCCTGCCAGCACTGCCCAGTCTAAGGTACTTAGTTCGACCATTGTGTGTTCCACCTAATTATGAAAGAGAATGTTGCTTTTTAATTGTCAGTTAAAAATATTATATTATAAATTGGGTGAGTGAAAGTGATTTGTTAAAATAAGGTGACACTGGATATATAAAAAAGTGACGATTACGCGCGGTTATAATAAGAGGTTCTGTCTTTTTAATGTTTTGTTATTGATTTTAATCAACTATTTGCAGGATGACGGAATAGCTTTATAGATGTATTATATTACCTAGATCTTTAGAGGAACACACATGGCGCGTTTAGAGAATTTGAACTTATCACAACAAGTTACCAATGAACTTGGTAAAGCAATTATTGTTGGTGATTATAATACTGAGACGGGGTTACCAACCGAAGCACAGTTGTGCGAAGTGTATGGTATAAGCCGCACAGCTGTTCGTGAAGCAGTTAAAATGTTGGCTGCAAAGGGATTAATTTCTTCTCGTCCACGACAAGGGATCCGTGTTGAACCGGCGGATAACTGGAACTTATACGACACCAGCGTATTAAAATGGTTACTTGAGAGCAGTCCGTCACTTTACGTACTGAAAGAGTTCTTGCAAGTACGCTTAGCTATTGAGCCACAAGCAGCGGCGTTGGCAGCACGAAAAGGTGACCAAGCTGCGATCGCTGAAATTAAAATGGCGCTCGATAAAATGCAAGCGGCTGCCGATGAACCTGAAGGCGTAATGCACGAGCCAGACCTTGCGTTCCACACGGCAATTTTGCACGCCAGTGGTAACCGTTTTTTCTATCAATTACGTGACTTTATTCGTACTGCATTGCATGTCAGTATTCAGCACACAACACCCGCTAAAGGTAATAAACAAGCCATCGCTGAAGAGCACTTTAAAGTGTATAACGCGATTGCCAATGGTGACCCTGAGCGTGCGAAAAATATGATGACGTACATGATTGATGAAGCGATGGCGTTTATCGAAAAAGAAATTGCAGACAAAGAAGCTGCAGCTCAATAAGTTTCGCTACTCAACGTTGTAAATACTGTAAAAACAAAAGGTTATCATGCCAAATTCAAATGAGCTTAAAACAGTTTACGCCAGCCTTGCCGGTAAAAGTGTATTTATTACAGGCGGAGCGACGGGAATTGGTGAAGTAATGGTAACGCGCTTCTGTGAGCAAGGCGCAAAAGTCACCTTTGTTGATATTGCAAAGCAGCAAAGCGAGGCTTTGTGCGCAAAGCTTGCGGATAAATATGAGTTTGATCCGCAGTTTATCTATTGTGATATTCGTGATGTTGAAGCATTGCAAGCCGCTATAGAGCAAACCCGCCAGCAACAGGGCGATATTGGGGTATTAATTAATAATGCAGCCGATGACACTCGCCATGCAGCAGAAAACATGGATGTAAAATATTGGGAAGACAAGTTTGCTGTTAACTTACGCCCTTGTTTCTTTTCTTCACAGGCTGTTGTGGCGCATATGCAGCGTTTAGGTGGGGGAAGTATTATCAATATGGGGTCGGTAAGTTGGCGCATTAAGCAAACAGGAATGCCTGCTTACACCACTGCTAAAGCGGGTATTGAGGGTCTGACGCGTTCTTTAGCAGCCTCGTATGGCAAAGACAATATTCGGGTTAATACCTTGGTTCCTGGATGGGTAATGACAGAGCGTCAAATTACTCATTGGTTAACCCCAGAGATGGTTGAAGACGTTCGTTTAAGCCAGTGTATAAACGAAACAATACAACCCGACCATGTTGTTAATGCAGCATTATTTCTGGCTGCTGATGATAGTCGGATGATGACAGCACAATCATTAATCGTAGACGCAGGTTGGACTTAATTGCATTTATACATTGCAAAATGACTGACTTGCGATAAAATTTTTTCAATAAAACAAATGATACTATAATAATAAAATATGGGTTGGTATTGTTACCATCTCCCCTATTTTTCTAAGGTGGTAAGAAAGTTTGACCGACTTTGTACTCGTGTATGTAATTCTGATCATTGGTGCTTGCTTGCAAAGTGTTATTGGCTTTGGCCTTGGCATGCTGTGTGTGCCAGTTTTATATTGGTTAATGCCTGAACTGGTGCCTGGCCCTATGATTTTGAATGCACTCTTTTTAACTTCGGTGTTAATGATAAAGCACCGAGGGTCAATCGATATGAAACAGACGGGGATCTCAATAGTCGGTGGTGCAATGGGCGTAATATTCGCAGCGGCAGTGATGTGGTATGTGAATGCTAAGCAGTACCAGTTATTGCTCGGAGTGAGTATATTAGTCGTCGTCGCATTATCTATCATAGGTATGAAACCTAAAATATCGACCATAACGAGTTTATTAGCCTCTATGTCGTCGGGGTTTTTAGGAACCACCACCTCCGCTGGGGGCGCGCCGATGGGGCTGCTCTATCAAGCTGAGGATAAAGATAAAATAAAGGCCAACCTTAGTGCATTCTTTGTTTTCATTAACCTATTTGGCATTATTGTGCTGATGCTTACTGGCTCTGCT
Organism: Pseudoalteromonas sp. MB41; assembly: GCF_020966275.1. Lineage (NCBI taxonomy): Bacteria > Pseudomonadati > Pseudomonadota > Gammaproteobacteria > Alteromonadales > Pseudoalteromonadaceae > Pseudoalteromonas > Pseudoalteromonas sp. MB41. The sequence continues at coordinate 54,532 of NZ_JAJJZF010000010.1, forward strand.
GATATGGGGGATGTAAAACTGTTTTTCTTTTGTCTGCCAGCAATCTTAATTGGCTGGGGACTGTCTTTTGTAATTAATAACAACTTAAACGAAAGAGCAATTCGCAGCATCATACTGCTGGTCGCAGGCTTATCTGGCCTAGCACTTATTTTTATACACAGATAGAATGGTAAAAGTTCAGCTGTTTATTTAATGAAATTTATGCTCGATGCCACCTTAAAAATAATTATTTCAAGCCAATGCCAATTAGGCGAAGGTGCTTACTTTGCAAAAGCCCACAACTGTGTATTTTGGGTTGATATTTTGGGTCAGCGTTTATTTCGTTTGCACTGCCAAAGTATGCGGGTAAGTCAGTTTGCCATGCCAGAACCCATTTGTTGGGTAATGGAAACGGAGCAAGGTGAACTTGTTGCTGGGTTTGCGAAGGGCATCTATAAACTTAATAGCGAAGACTTTAGCCGCGAACTGCTTTACTCAATCGACAATGAGCCACAGCAAAACCGATTAAACGATGGTAAAACATCACGGCAAGGTTTTGGTTTTTTTGGCTCGATGGACTCTCAAGAACAAGCTCCGAGTGGAAAGTTATACCGCGTTGGTCATGGAAAGGCTCCTGAAGTCGTTGACCAACACTACACCATTAGTAATGGACCGGCGGTAAGTAAATGCGGGCAGTTTTTATACTCAACAGACTCTGAAAAACAAACTATCTATCGCTTCTCATTAAGTGCACAGGGCGAGCTTAGTAATAAGCATGCGTTTATCCGTTTTACCGATAGCATGGGTTACCCAGATGGCATGACGGTTGATAATGACGACCACTTATGGGTCGCAGCATGGAATGGTTATGGTGTTTATCGTTTTTCGCCACGCGGCGAGCAAGTGCAATTTTTACGTATTCCCGCACCACGTGTTACCAGTGTTGCATTTGTCGGAGAGGCACTTGAGCATGTGGCAATTACTACCGCAGCAGTCGGGTTGGATGAGTCGGTACTTGCTGATTACCCGCACAGCGGGGGCGTGTTTATTTTAAAGCCGGGTGTTAAAGGCATCGCTGAAACACCGCTTAAACTATAGATTTTCCATTACTTGGTAGCGTAATTCGCCAAGAAATGCCCGTGCTGCGGGACCCAGTTTGTCACCGTCTTTGAAGAGCAAATGTAACTTAGCACTGCGGCTACTGTTATGCGTTAAATTGAGCGCTTTCATTTGCCCTGCTGCGAGTTGTTTTTCAATCGCTATTTTTGGTAACCACGCAAAGCCTAGACCATTACTGATCATATCAATAGAGGTGCGTAAATGCGTTACCGTCCAACGTTGATCGGCACCTAGCCAGCCGCCATCTTGTTTGTGTTTATTCGCTGAGTCACGCACTACAATTTGTCGGTGTGATTTTAAATCTTCTAATGTTATTTCGCGGTCAATCGCATGCAAAGGGTGATCTGGATGCGCCACGGCAATAAATTCAATATTGCATAACTCTTCATGAAAGCCAGCCGCTATCGGAAAACCTGTAATGGCAATATCGACCTGATCATTTACAAGTAATTCATTGCCACCCATCAGCACAGATTCATGCAATTCGATACGCAGTTGTGGGTATTGCGAAGACGTGTCGTTAAGCACTTTATAAAGTAATTGCTGTGGAAAAATGGCATCAACTGCAATGCGCAGCTTACTTTCGATACCTTCGCCGAGGGTTTGGCCAATCGCTTCGACTTTGGCAGCTTCATCGAGTAAATAATTGGCACGGCGTAGCATCATTTCACCGGCTTCTGTGAGCACCGTTTTACGTCCTTGAATAGTAAATAATTTTACATTGAGTGCCGATTCAATTTTGCCCACGGCATTATGAATACTCGACTGGCTTTTATGAATGCTTTGTGCGGCTTGATTAAAGCCACCAAACTCAACAACAGCACGAAACATGCGCCATTGCTCTAGGGTGATTCTTAGCATGGTATTCCTTTGCTAACGTGGTTACTTACTAATTAGTGCCTGTAAATGGATAGTACCTATAAATTGCAAAAAAGTTTACTTATCGCTATGTAAATCCAAATAATCAGCACGTTACCTTTAAAGGACTCATAACCATAAATAAACGTATTAGCTTAATCTTAGCTTTCATTGACCTAGCTGGCGACTAAATTGCGTTATAACGAGAAAGACGGCAGCTGTGATCACACCGTTGACTACAGTCTTCCTCGAAAGTCGAATTAGGCCTCTTTTAAGGCCTCATTAAGTGACTTATTCAGGCGCGACTTCAAGAGTGGTAAATAATGAGTAACGCACGTTATCGATATCTGTTTCTGTTGGTTTTTGATCAACAGATGCTTCAATCAGATACATATCAGCGTGTTCGAATGTCACGGTGAAGAAACCTTCACTATCGGTAGTAAGTTTTACTTCATCACGCGCATTACGGTAACGAGCACTGCCGCGTACAATCGCTAGCTCAACGTTAGCGGCAGGTTTTCCATCCATTAATAATTGGAATTTAGCCTCTTCACCTGCAAATAAATCGTTTGGATGCGTTGGGCCCGAAATCTCTAAGCCTTGGCCAAGTAATGTGGGTTTAGAAGTGCCGTTACGGCTTACAAAGGTATCAACGGTTGCGATTGACTTAATCGTGCGTACTTCGGTTGCACCAGCAGGAAGATCAGCGTCTTTTTTACCTGTAAATACACGACCACGGTTGCCGTCTTTATCTTTGTAGAATGTCATTAGCAGGGGCTTTTGCTGCATCGCAATATGGTACGTCCCATCTTGCGATAAGCTAACGGCCGCTGAGTTTTTACGTTTTAGGTAGTACGCGCGAATCTTCTCTTCTACAGGCTTACCGTTTGGCGCAAGGGCGATTAATAAGTTGTCATCATATTCTGCGCCTTGTTCATTTGGGCGGTAGGCTTTGTCTGGGCTAAACAACTCGTTTGAAATACTGGCATCAATCATCACATAATGTGTTTTTTCACCCGATAAAGAGGTGTGCGATGGCATTAACCAACGAGCGTGTGCCTGTGCGTAACTTGATGCAAGTGCGGTGAACGTAACGGCACCGATTAGGGCCGTTTTTAATAATTTTAATTTCATTGTTTATCCTTAATTGCTAGTAATAGTAACGAAGCTAGTCGCGAATTCTTTTTCGCCAGCGAGAGTGACTTTGCCATCTTTTGTTAAGTCGATTTCAACACGGCTGTAATCACGGCCACCTTCTTCACGTACAACTTCCACATTGAGTAAATATTTACCGGGTTTAACGGGGTTACCTTTTAAATCCTTACCGTGCCACTCAATGGTGTAAGTACCAGGACGTTTTGTGGCACCTGTTACGCCGTCGAAGTTATCGTTACTGCGACCTGCTTTACGCCACCACTGACGTAAGTCTTTAAACCACTCTGCTTTTTCAACCCAAAGTGCCACTGTGGTTACATGTTTACGTTCTGGGGTTTCAAGCCAAAGCGCAACATATGGACGGTGATAAGGGGATACATCAAGCTCAGGCAAAGTGAACTCAACGGTGAGGTTGGCGTCTTTGGCAAAGCTAAGTGGGCTGAATAAACAGCTGAACAGTAGAGCAAGTAGTAAGTGGGCTTGTTTCATTAAGATACTCCTTTAAGTTGAGGCACCCAAACTAGATAAATAACCAGAGGTGTGACGACACCAAACAGTGTTAGCCAAAGCCCTGAGGTACGCTTTTTACGGTTTTGAAATAAAATAAATAAGCCAGTTATAGCGAAGATGATCATTAATACTGCTGAGATATCAATTACCCAGCTCCATGCCTCGCCTGTATGACGGCCTTTGTGCAAATCACCAATAAGGCTCATAACCCCACCTGTTTGGTAGTCAAGATTGAGCTCTCCCGTTTGAAAGTCGATTTCGGCATAAGCAAACCCTGCAGGCAACGGGTAGTCGAGCATGACTAGTGCGTCTTGTTTTTCCCATTCAATGCTTTTTACATTCTGCAGAGAAAACTGATCTGCCATATAGCGTTCAATTTCAGGGTAAAGAGTGGGTAATGCATTAAGGTTCTGCTGTGCTTTTTCGAAGAGCTGTGCAGAAATGAGCACGTGGGTTTGACCATTATGTTTGTCATTTTCAAGCCAACTTACGTGATTGAGGATGATGCCGCTGATACAAAATAAGATCAGTAGAAAAAATAGCGCGGTTGATAAATAAATATGTAAGGCACGGCTAACGCTATAAAACATGCGTTTATTGAAAGAGAACATAATGTAAGGTACTTGTTATTGATTCTCACATGATAATAGTTCGTATTATTAATAACAAGTGCGTTTACGTTCTTTACATTCGAGCAGTTAATACTGAATAGCGAGGTACGCAATAATGGCGAGTTGTGAGGTAAACAGGCTAGCAAGTAGCATTAATTGCAGCCGAGTGGATATGTTAAGTTGGATCAGCGTCGGATGATTAGGCTTTGAGGGACGATTGATTAAATAGCCCAACACGCACACCTCGATAACAGCTACAAGATACATAACCCAAATCGGTGCTGCGCTTTGCAGTAAGAAGAAATAGCCCACGGCCATGCCAAGGCCAGCTAAAAACTTTGCTCTTAGCGGAACCACTTTATAGAGCTGCCAATATCGAAGTGATTCACCATACCGAGGATGATTTAATAGCCAAGCAGACAAAGCGGGAGAAGAGCGTGTAAAACAGCCCAAAGCAAGAATAAAGAAAATAGTTGTGGGCATCACAGGGAGTGCAATACCTATGATACCTAAGCCAACCATCAATAATCCAAGTAATTGATAGCAGCCATTTTTATAGGCGGTAAATACCGTTCTTACATTCATCAATATAATTGAGCCTGATAAAACTGAAAATGCGGTGATGCATATTTTGCAAAATCATACATTTATTCTGCGTTACTTTTAACTGTAGCTCAGCTAACGTTTTTTACCTAATGTTGCATGAAGAACGTTTAAGGGGTTAAAAAATTGCTGTGTTATTTAGAGGTAAACGAGGGATGGGGGCATAGAAAGTTTAAAAAAGCCCAGCAATAGCTGGGCTAATCGTTTTAAAAGTAGTAACCGATATTGATATTGAAGCGCGTTTCGGTCTCGTCGCTGTCGCCAGCTATTGAGCCACCAACAAACGGTTGGTTTTTCGCTTTTACAAGATCAAAGTAGGTAAATAAGCCACCTGCGGCGACCGACACACCCGTTACATTCATCCACGTGTCTGCACTGTTATCTGACTTATCGTAAATAATGCCGTAGTCATTATAAAATTGCAGGTTGGTTACTGGCCCCCACTCAACAGGTAAACTGTAAGCAATGTTGGCATTAGTCATGGTGGCTTCGGCGGCGATACTGTCATAAAAAGAGTAGGCACCGACAGCCATACGATTTACGTTATCAATGTCGTAATCGTATTCACCATGTTGCAGTTGGAAGTTCCACGGGCCAATGGTGCTGTTAAGGTGCACAGCCCAAGCCATGTAGTCGCCTGCTTTGTCTTCACCGTCGTGTAGGCCGCCTGATAACGCAGAAACACCTAACTCAGTGGTGCCACCATCATGCTCGAAGTGGTAACCATAACTTCCAGAGAATGTATTGTATTCACCTATCGCATTGGTGGGTTCTGCGTAAACGCCTTCGTCGGCATCACGAAAACCAACGACATCATACGAATAACGATCGCTGCGATTATCAACGTAACCGTCAACACCACCTAATTCATCATTTTTAAAAAAGCCAAGGTCAATTTGCCAGTTATCGGCTATTTTACGCTTAAATAACACACCTAAATCGTGGTCATCTTCTAAGCCAACGTAATAAGTGGTGCCAAAAAAGTAGTTATGAGAGTTATAAGGCCAGTTACCAAAGGGGACTTTGGTGATCCCTGCTTGCACTTGCCAATCTTCGGCAAAGTCATAGGCTGCATAGGCATATTTAACTGCAGTCATGTAATCGAAAAAACGAATTTCTGCATTTAATTGCACGTCACCAACATCGCCTGCAAAATTCAATCTGAAAATATCAAAATCGAAGTCGCCACCGCGGTTCTTATTGCCGTCATCATAAGATGTGTGACTAAAATTGGTACGTACAGCACCGCCAACTCGAATCCCAGATTCTTTCTTTTCGAGCTCTGAATCAACAGCAGCCGTTTGCTGCTCAAGCTGCTTTTGCTGTTTAGCAACTTGGGCATCAATTTGTTCTTGCTGCGCCGCTTGTTGTTTTGCTTGTTGCTCTGCTTTATCGAGCTGAGTTTGAAGTTGCTGCATCTGTTGCTTTAGTAATTGCAGCTGCTTTTGAAGGTCATCGATTTCTGATGCCTGACTAAGACTTGAAGTAGTGCCCAACGCTATCGCTAGGGCTAACTTTGAAAGTTTAAGCATGAATTATCGCTAATGTAAGAATGGGTACTATTTAGCATAGATGATATTCACACTGAACCCAAGGGTAGCCACATAAATTTAATATTAATCAACGGGTTTATTATTGAGACTCAATGGTTCGCGTAAGCGCACCTACTTCAAGTAAGGGGGAGGCATCAAGTTGGTCTGCATCCATCATGGCTGCAATACGTTGCATAGATGACAACAATAGACTTTGTTCCCACTCTTCAAGGGCTGAAAACTTTTCAATAAAGTGCTCTTGTAAAGGCTGTGGCGCTTTATTCAAAATTTCTTTGCCGCGCTCGGTAAGGTATAGACTGACACGGCGCTTATCTAGTTGACTGCGAACACGCGTAACTAGCTCACGGTTTTCAATGCGGTCTAAAATATTGGTGACAGTTGCGGGACTTAAATTAACGTTTTGTGCGATGCGGCTGGCAGTAATGCCATCGGTGTGCGCGACTTCGTTCATTATAAGTAATTGTGGGCCTGTTAATCCCGATGTTTTGTTGAGTTGTTTTGAATGAAGGTCGATAGCCCTGATAACTTTACGTAACGATACCAATAGCTCGTCATACTTTTGCATAGTTGTGTCTCTTTAAAAAGGCGGTATCTGGCGACCGCAATCGCGAAATATTACACATCTAATAAATTGAGTTCAAATAAATTACACCTATATTAGCCATAGATTAAAGCTAATAATGGCATGGTTTTGATTTTTATTTAGTTAGAGCAGAAATTAAATGCTCTATTTTGTCGTTTAGATAGAGTAATTGTTGTTAACACTGAAAATGCTAATATGGGGTGACTTAGCATTTGGTTGTAAAACATTTTCATCAAATAACTAAATATTATTTACTAATTGCCACCGCTTTGGGTAAGGTGGATTTTTCTTTCATTAAATGGGACGAATTATGAAGTTATCGCCATCAGTTACGATTGAACAAAGTGACACCGGACTTGAGTTTATTAAGGTTGCGAGTGAGTTGTGTGAAGCAACTATTTTTCTGCAAGGTGCGCAAATTACTGAGTTCACGCCTGCAGGCAAAAAGCCGTTGTTGTGGGTGTCTGAGTTAGAAGACTATCAAGAAGGAAAAGGTGTACGTGGCGGTATCCCTATTTGTTGGCCATGGTTTGGTGTAAGTCAGCATGAAGGTTGGCCTGCGCATGGTGTGGCTCGTACAGGTCTTTGGCGCGCTGAAGAAGTGAAAGAACAAGAAGATTCAATCTATATCAGCCTTTCGTTACCGATGACTCAGGTTGATGATAAATATTGGCCCCACAAAACTAAGCTACTTGCTGAATTTATTTTAACGTCGAGTCTTGAGTTACGCTTAACGACCACGAACATGGATAATGAAACCATTCACTTTACTCAAGCACTACACACGTATTTCCCAACACCTGCGATTGAAGAAACCAAAGTTGATGGTTTGCAAGGGGCAAAATACATTGAGTTTGGCGAAGGCCCTTTTGAGCAGCATGACTTGGTTGCTTTTGCGCGCGAAACCGACATGGTGTACACCGAAGCAGAGGCTACACAGCGTATAATTACCCCAGACGGCATTATTGAAGTAGGTCGTGAAAACTCAACATCATGTGTGCTGTGGAATCCGTGGATTGAGAAGTCAAAACGCTTGTCGAACTTTGCCGACGATGAGTATCATGTGATGCTCTGTTTAGAAGCAGCAAATGTACTTGATGACAGTGTAGAGCTTGCGCCAGGTGCCAGCCATACGCTTGCAACGACACTTCGCTGGGTTTAATTTACCACGCTCAACGTTAGCAAGTAAGGCCAGTGACACTGGCCTTTACAAGGAATAATCGTGTTTAGTAATCAACAAATCGACACTCTGCCTCGCCACCATACTATTAAATTTCAGCCACTTGCAGATAACGCTATTTGGCATGTACAAATTAATTGGCTGCTTTTTTATATTCCACTCATGACGGTCATTGTGGCTGTTCGGTATTTTAATCAACCGTTTGCTGATGCGGTATCTGCACCTTGGTTGCTACTGCTGCCCGTGCTCGTTGTGCTTTCAATGCTGTATAACTTTTACAGTGTTCGTGTAAAAGGGATTGCATTACGTGAGCATGATATTGCTTATAAGCGTGGTTTAATTTGGCAACAAGTGACCCTGTTACCTATTTCTCGAGTTCAACATACTGAGATACATCGAGGACCCATTGAGCGGAAACTTGGCTTAGCAACACTCAGACTCTACAGTGCTGGTGGCATGAGTGCGGATCTTCATATCAGTGGTTTAACAGATAAACAATGCAATGACATTAGGCAGTTTGTACAAAGCTATGGTTATGACAATCATGCAACAGTTGATGAGCTAGTCGATGAATAACAATGATTGGCAACGCGTGTCGCCGTGGGCACTTTTATATTTTATTGTGCATTTTGCTATTCGATTTGTTAAAGATGGCTTACTAAATTTACTGCCTATTTTAGTTATTTTTGTGACTCAGGTTGAGCAAAAATGGTTTTGGGGGCAAGTCGCTGCAAGCACCGCTATTGTCATATTAGTTGTTTATGCATTTGCATATTATAGAAATTTCTCTTATCGCATCAGTAGCGAAAATGAAATCCTGTTAAACAAAGGGGTATTCAAGAAAGAGCGTTTAACACTGAAGTTTGCCAGAGTGCAAAATGTGAATATCGCTGAGCCCTTTTATTTCCAGCCCGTAAATTTGGTTAACTGTATTTTTGATGCTGCAGGCAGTAGCGCTCAAGAAGCCGTGATCCCAGGTGTAAAGCTCAGTTATGCCGAGCATGTACGCGAACAAGTGATGGCATTTAAAGCGCAGTTGCAGCAAAGTGACACGCCTGAAAAAGCGGAACATGCAGCACAACCATCAGCACAACACACACTCACGCTTAGTAACGCCGAAATAGCGAAGTTTGGTTTGATGTCGAATATGGCTATTTTAGCGTTAGCGGCGCTTGCCCCTTTTATGAATGCCATTTTTGATTACCTTGAAACCTCATTGATTGCGCGTCTAGAAGCCATGTTTAACGAGCAGGCTGCCTTTGTTGGCAGTGCGGCAGCATTGGCTGTGGTGACCGTCATTGTTGTTATCGTGCTGTGCGCTGTGTTGTTGTCGGTTACTATGGCTTTAATTAGGTTTTTTAATTTTCATTTATATTTTCAAGATAATCAGTTTAAACGTGTAGCGGGGCTCTTTGAGCGCCAGCAGTTATCAATAAGCTCAGAGAAAATACAAAGTGTACAAATTAAGCAAAATATCATTGCACGATTATTAAAGCGTTATACATTGATATGTCCACAAGTGAGCAGTGGTAATACAGCCCCAGGTGTTGCGGCGCATAAAAACAAACAAACACTGGTGATGCCCGTGTTAACCGCAGCGCATGTTCAGCAAGTGTGCCGTTGGTTGTTTCCGTGGTTTATTAATTTAAATGAGCTTAATTTTATTAAACCCGAACGGGCACTGCTGTATAAAAACACTGTGCTGTATGTATTTTTGCCGAGTGTGATTAGCGTTGTCGTTATTGATCAACTAGTTGAAACGTTATCAATGCTTTGGGGTTTATTACCTGCGAGTATATTGATGGCTGCCGTATTTTTACGTTATCAAAAAACAGGCATGGCGCTATATCGACATGAAGGCCGCTCATTTGCCGTGTTTAGAACGGGAATGATAGGGACTCAGTATCGTTTGTTTGAAATTTATAAAGCACAAAGTGCCACGACTATTAGTACATATTTAATGCGAAAATCAGGTTTAAAAAGCCTGTATATACAACTTGCATCGGGTTCTGTATCAATGCCGTATTTAAAATCAGTTGATGCAGAACAGTTAATTGATTTTGTGCTTTATGAAATAGAATCAGAGCCACGCAATTGGTTTTAAATGAAAATGATTATCAATACCGTTGATTCGGTTTCGTTTTTGGGTATACTGTCCAAAAGTGAGGGATGCAGGTATTCAGATGATTTATTTACTTCCAATTATCGCTATTTCAGGCTTAGTTGCTTTACTGTGGTACGCGCGCTTTAAAAATGAGTGTAAAGGCTTTTGTATTAGTTGCGCAATTACTTGTATCGCGTTATTGGTAACCAGTGCAATGATGCTCGCAGGCCTTGGTGCGCTCAGAAGCAGTATGATGTTTGCAGTAACTATTTTTATTATTTATCAACTTTTGGGGTTAGTAAAACCTATCAAAATCGATTAATTTCTTACATTTTTTAACTACACCCGCGCAAAAAAGCAACGCATACTAGTGTGAATATTTAAAATCAATATACCCAAGCTGGGGATCAAGGATTATGATGAAAAAAGCACTATTGAGCGTTGCGCTGCTTGTTGCAGGCGAGGCGTCTGGCCAAGAAATATGGCAAACAATTCACACTGAGCATTTTAATGTACACTTTAGCGTTGAAAACCAACAGTGGGCGCAATCGGCTGCCACAGAGCTTGAAATTGTGCGTGATAAAGTGCTTAAGCAACAGCATCGTGCTTTGGATGAAGTCGTTGATGTAGTCGTGTTTGACCCTCTGAATGCCGCAAATGGCTTTGCTCTACCTGTCTCTAATAAACCCTTGATGGCACTTTTTACCACGCCACCGCAATCCGATACGGTGATTTCTAATACCGATGGTTGGCAACAGCTATTGATCTTGCACGAATATATTCACTTGGTGCATTTAGCTCAGCCGACTCGCAGTGATTTTCGTCAAGCAATTAAAAATAGCTGGGATCTGTATGACTTAGCAGAAAAAGACATGCCACGCTGGGCCGCAGAGGGTTACGCAACATTATTAGAATCAAAAATGACAGGCCGTGGTCGAGTGTTTGACAATTTGTCTGAAGCGATTTTAATTGAGTTTGCTCAGCAAGGTGCATTGCCAGGTTATAAGCAACTAAGCAATACAAAAGGCGGCTTTTTGGCGGGGTCGATGGCGTATTTGGTCGGTTCGCGTTTTTTGGCTTGGCTTGAAGAAAACTATTCAGAACAAACGCTTGATGCTGTTTGGACACGAATGCAGGCAGTAAAAGACCGTGATTTCGATGAGGCATTTACAGGTGTATTTGCTGATTCTCCAGCCAAGTTGTATCGCCGCTTTGTTGCTGAGTATACATACAAAGCAATGGCTAAAGAGGTAAGTGAACAACCACTTACAAGTAAGCTTTGGTTGGAGCTTGATCTCTACGCATCAAATCCAGCACTTAGTCCAGACAACTCTAAACTGGCTATTGTTGAGCGTAATAAAGAGGGTGATACACGTTTAGTTATTTACAGTACAGAGCAAAATACACAGGCTGCAGAAGAATTTGCAACACAGCAAAATGCGCTTTTAAACGATGATCCTCTGGATATTGTCGATAAAGCTCCCGCAGTATTTAAGCGTGAGCAGAAGCATGTATTGCAGCAAATAAATAGACAAGGGATTAAAAATCCACAATGGCTGGATGAAAATACGCTGTTTTTTACAGCAACAACCACCGTGGGCAAAGGGTCTGTTCTTGGGATTTCTGATTTATACCGTTACGATATTACAACGGGTGAGGTCACAGCATTGACGCATCACGCGGGCTTGCGTCGTTTTAGCATTAGCGAAAATGGCGAAACTGTTTATGCAGAACAAAATCAGCATGGTTTCTCAGCGTTAGTGAAAGTAGACCTTACTCATGGTGACGTCACTCCCTTGTTTACAAAAAGCCTTGAAACTGTTTATGACTACCCCGTATTAAGCCCTGATAAGTCGCGGCTGGCCTATTTGAAAACCACATTGAATCAGAATTGGCAGTTGTATATACAAGATTTAAACACGACAAAATCATATCGTGTGCCTATGCCTGCAGGGTATCAATATGTATCGCAACCTAATTGGCAAGCTGATGGGAAAGGCCTTTATTTTGTGGCGGGTAAAAATGCAGCAGTTGATTTGTACCACTATGACTTTGATAAAAATGAACTTTATCAACTAAGCCAAGGCCAAGAAGTTATCGCTCATCCCATGGCGATGAATAATGGTGAGTTATTGTATTTATCAGTCACACCGGATGGCCCAAATATTAAGCACTTTACAGACTTAACTCAGCGCGAAAAAGTGACTGAACTTGCTGTAAACCCCACACCACCGCGTGGTGTGACCGCAAGCGAAGTACTCCCTAAAGCGGCTATTTATCAACAAGCGACAGATCGACAAACTGACTATGATGTATTACAGCAAAAACCGACTTTATCGTTGGGTTCTCAGTATTACTCCGCATCATCGTCAATATTAACCTTGGGTGTTAAAAGCAGTGACTTTTTAAAACAGCTTGATTTGCAAGCAGGCTACAGTATTGATTTACAAGATAGCGCATTAGAGGGGGCGTTTGCCGCTGCCAAATATTCAGCCTTTGATTTACACTTTAAAGCTTTGTTATTCGATTATCAGTTAGATACAGATAAACAGTACCACGGACACCATGCTGAAAAAATTGAAAACACGGGTATACACTTGGCAACAAGTTATCCAATGCAGTTTCAACAATTAAGTATCATTCCTTCTGTGAGTTATAACTACAGCGACTTTGTTCACGGCGATGATCAATGGTTAAAGCTGGGGCTAAAACAAAAGTGGCAATATGATAGACAAACAGTGGGGTTTTCTCAGTCAGCAAAGATAGCTTTACTGAAAGGTGATAGCAAAACGCATAATTGGCAAGGTTACGACTTTGCTACTGAGTTTGGTGCGCATGCGTTTAATATTCCTGTTTATGTTAACTTTGCTCAGCATTATCGTGACAATAATACGCTTGCGTTAGGTGGTTTTGCTTCTAACTTAATTAACAACGAGACTCAAAGTGGTTTAGTAGTGGCACCCGAATTACCGTTTATTAGCCAGCTTGGTAACCGCTATAAAGGTTATGGCGGCGGGGTTAGTTATAAAGATTCGCTCCCATGGCTTTACTATCAACAGCATCAAGTAGATAACCGAGTATATGCACAAAGCTATGGATTAAAATGGCAAGGCGAGTTTAGCTTTGGCCTAGGGCCTGCCGGGCTGAATGATGTGAATATTGACTTGGGCGTCGCCCGTGTTGAAGGCGATGACTTTGAAAACGATTTACGTGCTTGGCTTAGTTTTTACTATTCTTTATAACGGTTACTGCTTGGTATTTAAGGCGAATAGTTTGGCGTGATAGAGCGCCCGCTTTTCGTCTTCCCTTTCAAGCTCAATGGCTTTTTCGAGCCACTCTTTGCTCGATTGCTCATTGCCTTGTTGGTAGTTAATAATAGCCAACTCTAGATAGGGTTCAGACAAATAAGGTGCTAAGGCTATGGCGTCTTCGAGCTGCTTTTGGGCTTTAAAATACTGACCATTGTTGCGTGCATTTATTGCCGTTGCTAATAATTCGAACGGATCTTGCTTTGCTAGAGCAAGCTGTGAGTTGAGTTTAGTTAGAAGTACTTGGTCGTCGAGCTGTTCGGCCAGCACAGCGTAGTTATGAAGTAAATTGGTGTTTTCAATGTTGTGCTGTAATGCGGTTTGATAAATATGTTTTGCTCCCACTAAGTCACCAGCTTGACGGTGTAATACCGCTGCAAGATTATACAGTGCAGGATCGTAAGGGGTGTAATCGCCAGCTTTAAGAATATAGCTGTAACTTAAATTAAATTGTTTAGCGGCTAAAGCCTCGGCTGCTAAATTACTGTAGTAGCGACTTATTAAATCGTTTAAATGGGCTTTGCCGGTATAAAAACTGCCGCGGCTCGGAAAATAATCAATAATACTTCCCGGTGTGATTAAGTAAGTCACCTCATCATCAAGTGGGGCATAGACTTTGGTCCTAAAATGACCCGATACATACACAATATTACTTTCTTTGCTGTATACCGGTTCACTCGACACTGATTGAAACCCTGTTTTTAGCCCAGCTAACTGAGCATACGCCTGAGTTAAAATAGCAAGGCTAATACAATTACCTTTCTGTTTTTGAATTGTCTCAGAGGCAGTGAGTGTTTCACTGTAATAGTTAAAATTAGTGAGTTTATTTTCTAAATAGTGATAGAGAATTTGATCATCTCTGAGATAGCCACCTTGTCTTTGTGTAAAGTAATCAAGGAATTGTTGTTGCTCGTCGATGGGCAGAGCAAATAGCTCAGTGTCTTTTAAAGTAACAGGCTGAAAAAGTGTGCTATTAAGGAGGTCTGCAACACGAGGTGGCATAACAGGTTGGTTACTTTTACTGGCACATCCGAGCAGTAACATACTGATAAGTAAGATGCAGAAGAGTTGCTTCATCATCTACCTCTAAGCTTGTTTTTTATTCAATGTACCTATGTTATTCGTTGTATTCAAGTTATGAATGCTGTCTCTAAGCTGTAAACACACTGTACGGAAATCTTGCCAAGTCCTCACTGGCTATTTTTTCATCTTCATTGCATTTTATGAGCATCTCATTAGAATGCCGCGCTCTTTTAAATGGCTTAAAAAACAATGATTTACTTGTTGTGTATGGGCTGTTTATAAACTGCTAACGTATTAACTAAATTGTAACGAGAGAGGTCTGTTTTGGCGCACTATTTGCCGATTATTTCATGCTTTATTTTGGCGTTTAGCTTTTATCCGCTATTAAATAAAATTCGTAAAAATCGCAGTGTGTCGGGCGTGTCGTTGCTAATGATGAGCTTTGGGGTGGCACAAAGTCTTTATTTCATTACCTACAATGTGTACTTTCAGCGCATTTACATGGTCTTACCGTTTATCGTGACGGGTGTGTTAAGTGGTTTAATTCTTTATTACTTCGTGCGTTACAATGCAGCGCGCCAGCAACGGTTGCAATTAGCTGGGCTATTAATTGTGTCGGTGACGCCTTTTTTGTTATTGCTTAGCCCGTCACTGGACACTGCCACTGTCCTTAATTGGCTGACATATGTTGGCTTAGCGATGAGTTCTATCCGTGTTATGCCGCAAACCTACAAAACAATTAAAAGCGGTGATATTAGTAACTTAAGTGCACGTTATTTTAGTTTACAGTTTGTAGCGGGAGCCTGTGGTTTAGGCGCAGAACTGGCGATGGCTTCACCGAGTGTGTCACATGTTCTAACTTTTGTGATGATATTGCTAACTAATGCCGCCCAACTTGGTTGTATTCAATATTACAAGTCACGTCCAGCGATGGCATGATTATAACGTTGAAATAATAAAAGGCTGCCCGTTGGCAGCCTTTTGTGCTTATTAATTAAGCTTCGAGCGCTTTGCTAATTAAGCGATCGATATATTGCTTATGTGCTTTTGCAGCAGTGTCGGCACCCCATGGCGTACTGATATCAGCAATTTTGTTTAGCTGATAAAGCGCAGCAGCTTTGGCTAGGTTGTCGTGCTTGCTCGCTTTACCTAAGCCTGCAATCGCAATCAGCTGGTTCACATACTCAATTTGTAAGTTATGACTTAATGAGTTCGCTTTTTTACTATCGACAAAAATGCTGGCTGTTAGGTCATCCATGAATTGGCTTAGTGAATACTCATTACCGTACATTGCGCTGTCTGAAATACGCAGCATGACTGCAGGGTGCAACAATTGCGCAAGCACAAGCTTTTGCATGCCTAAAATCATGTTATGTGGTTTTGGATCTTCGTTCTTACCGTAATGATTAAAACCACGACGTTGCTGTTGTAAGTAGTTATATAGCGGTTGCATGCTGACTAACACATCAGGTGCAAACACATTTTTGGCCAGAATTTGCATAGCCTGTTGCTGGCGCTCTAATGGCACTGGCGTAAATGGTGCGCCATTTTTATCATCACCCACGACGTTGCGCTCAACATACACCCCACCAATTTGACGAGATACTACGCCAGCCTGTGTTCTGTAACTACCAAATAGGATGTTGGCAGAAGTAACTAGTTGCTGATATGACTCACCTTCAACCGTGGCTTTGTCTTTTAGTTCAGTAAATAGTTTATTGATTAAGGCCATACGGTCTGCGGCGTAGGCCGCTGGGTTTGATGACATATCACCAATCATGATACGTGGATCAATGTGACGTCCTGGCGCTCGCATATCATCAGCGTCGTTACCAAATGCAAGCGCATGCTCAGATGAGCGAGCAAGAATTTTTTCTAAACGTTGTTGCTCGGCATCGGCGTCTGCCAAAGCTTGACTGTAACCATATTCAATAGCCCAGTCGTCATAAGGACCTGGCTTCGTTTGGAAAATGTCGCCTTGTTGCATGCCAATTGGAGCGATATTTGCCGGCGCATAGTCCATAACAGAGCCTGTAACAATCCCTTGCGTTTTACGCTTGTCGTGTACGTCTTTTTCGTTCCACAAAATAGAAGATTTCATATTGTGGTTTAAGCCTAAGGTATGACCGACCTCATGCAAGACAAGTTGTGTTAAACCTTGGCGTAAAATTTCTTTGTCTTCGATGTTTGCACCAGTACCTAGGCCTTTTGCAAGTAACATGTTTTCTTGAATACTGTGGCCCAAAGAGCAGTGTAGTTCTGAGTCACTCATATGTTCAGTGAGTGTCGCCGCACCCTGTGTATATAGGGTGTCGTACATCCAACGGTTTTTCATGAAGACATACTCAAGCATGATGTCTGAGCCTAAGATCTCACCCGTTAATGGATTAGCAAGTGCAGGACCATAGCCACCAAATGGTGGACGTGGAGATGCGGTCCAACGTAATACGTTGTAATTTATGTCGCCTGCATCCCAGTCTGCATCGTCTGGTTGTATTTTTACTTCAATCGCATTTTTGAAACCTGCTTTTTCAAACGAGGTGTTCCATGCCAGTACCGCATCGCGGATGGTATCGCGCCACTCAACCGGTGTGGTATTTTCAATCCACCACGTAATTGGTTTTACAGGTTCAGATAAGGCTGCGGATGGATCTTTCTTTTGTAAATCCCAGCGTTTGATCACGTCTTCATAAGGGGCCCAGTCGGCAGAGGTCATATTATCGAACTGGTTAGTAAAATAACCAATTCGCGCATCATCTTGACGAGGTTGGTAGTCATTTTCAGGTAAAGCAACAAATGAGTGCTGTACTTTTATTGATACGTTACGAGGGTCGCTTATAGCGGCAGAGCCACGCACACTTGGGTTGGCGTTGCTGAATACATAATCAACAATAACATCTAGGTTATTTGCGTAAGGGCGCTGGTTAACAATACGCGATTTTTTGTCATCTAGTTTACCTAGCTTGAAGCGTTTTTTAGCGTTTTTATCGTCAGGGTTAACCCATGGAGACACTTTATGCAGTGCTTCGCTTAAAAATAGCTTATCAACGTCAAAGGCTATTTTGCCGTCTTCTTCTTTGTCTATTTTGATACTTGCGAGAACGGCTTCACTGATATTGGCATCTGCAGAGCGGGCAAGCGCTGAATTCTCGTCAAACTTATAGCGTGGTGTTTTGCTTACAATATCAAGACGATCAAAATGCTTTCTAAACTCTATGAGTTTGGTCTCTCGGTATGAGCCTCGAAAGTGGCCTGCATCTGTCACGCCATCAACGGTATGTGCAAAATACACAAACGGGGTATTAAGCTGTGACTCATTGATGACCATTAAGTTTTTACCCGTTTTGGCATCTTGGTAAAGTGTAAAAATACCGATAAATTCGGTTTTATCTTTGATCATCTCAGCCAGTGTTTCTGGCTTTTTTTCTTCTTTTTTTGCTGCAATGGCATGACCATTGACTGTCAATGCTAGGCTTAACGCTAGCGCAATATTTGTTATTTTCACTGTTAGAATGTCCTTAAACTATGTCATAGAGCAGTTTAATGAAATAATGTCTTGATAAAAGGTGATATGTTAACAAATGTGAAATTGTGTTTTTAACCAGCTGAAATTAAAATGATTTTCTTTGTAACAAATTGTTTTATACGTCACTTTAATCTGAACGGCATCATTCTATGTCTGTTTGTAACAGTTACTTACAAATGTCACATTAATGTTTCTGTCAGCTTTGGTATGATAGGACCAGTTAAAATATTAAAGGTGTAAGTTATGCGCACGAATTTATTAAAATGGACGTTACCTCTTATCGCTTTATTCATTGGTATTGCAGGTTTTATGGGGATCAATGCGATTGCCC
Organism: Pseudoalteromonas sp. MB41; assembly: GCF_020966275.1. Classification (NCBI taxonomy): domain Bacteria; kingdom Pseudomonadati; phylum Pseudomonadota; class Gammaproteobacteria; order Alteromonadales; family Pseudoalteromonadaceae; genus Pseudoalteromonas; species Pseudoalteromonas sp. MB41. The sequence continues at coordinate 72,975 of NZ_JAJJZF010000010.1, forward strand.
AAGAGCCACAAGATAAGGATGAAGTTGATGTGCGTCCTCTCGTGAAAGTTGAAGCTGTTTCTAGTGATGATCACCAAGTGATTATTAACAGTTACGGTGAAGTGAAACCACTTGAAAGTACCCTGATTGCATCGCAAGTTGCAGGTGAAGTGACCAGTTGGCATCCAAATTTTGTTGCGGGCGGAATCGTCGCGCGTGGTGAAGTGTTATTTACTATTGAAAAAGATAACTACGAAGCTGCTGTATTACAAGCAGAGGCTTCGCTTGCAAGTGCGCAAGCGGCATTGATTGAAGAGCAAGCACAAGCAAAGGTTGCACAGGATGAAGCAAAACGTTACCCAGAGCGTGAACGCACAGACTTATTCCTTCGTAAACCGCAAGTATTAAGTGCCCAAGCGGCTGTAAAATCAGCACAAGCTGCATTGAAACGCGCTGAGCGTGACCTTGCTCGCTGTGAAGTGAGAGCACCTTACGATGCATTGGTCATTAACCGTGAGATTGGTGTAGGTCAATACATTAACGTGGGAAGCCAAGTTGCTGAACTTAATAACATTGAAAGTGCCGAAATCATTTTTCCTATTGCTGGTTTTGATAGTGTGTTTTTACCGAAACGCCTTAAAGGTGTTAAGGCGACGATTATTAATAAAGGTTTAAACAGCTTTACACGTGAAGCGGTGATAGACCGCGATCTAGGGGTTGTTGATAATGCGACGCGTATGAGTAATTTGGTGATACGAGTGAACGATCCATATGGTCTCAAGCATGACGTACAGCCGATTAAGTTTGGTGCTTATGTGCAAGTTAGTTTCGCGGGTGAAACACTGCAAAATATTTACCGTTTACCGCAATCACTTGTTAATAATCAAACGGTTTGGGTTGTAAATGACGAGCAAAAACTTGAGCCTCGTAAAGTCACTGTAGTGCGTGAAGAAGGTGAGTTTTTCTATATCAGTGACGGCTTACAAGTTAATGATCAATTGGTGCTTACATTACCGGAATACCCGCAAGCGGGTATGGAAGTGAAAATTGCAGGCATGAAAGAAATGACGAGCGATGCAGAGAATACTGCAGCGGTTGAAAAGCTTTAAGGTGGCGCTATGACAGACGAAAACACAGAAAAACAGTCTGGCATTATTGCCTACTTTGCCAATAACTCGGTTGCTGCGAACCTCATGATGGTCTTTATCGTTATTATGGGGATTATTAGTTATTTTACGATTCAGCGTCAGATGTTCCCGAATGTCGAAATTAACTACATTGAGATACAAGCCAATTATCCGGGTGCATCACCGCAAGAAATTGAAGAAAGTATTCTGATCAAGATAGAAGAATCGTTAAAAGACATCACCGAAATCAAACGAGGTGTGTATCGTGCGTTTCGCAACAATGGACGAGCAAGTTTAGAGATTAATACCGATGCAGAACTCACGGATGTACTTGATAAAGTAAAGCTGCGTGTTGACGGTATTGCAACATTTCCTGCAGGTATGGAACCCGTTACCATTAGTCAGGTCGAGTTTCGTCAAGACGTCATTGGTATGACCTTGGTCGGTGATATTCCGCTGACTGAGTTAAAACCGGTTGCTAATCAAATTGAAGATGAGCTACTGCAATTATCGAATGTGTCCTTGGTACAAAACGATGTGCCACTTGATGAGATTGCGATTGAAATAGACCCTGATTCGTTGCGTCAATACAACCTGACATTAAGCGATGTTGCTAATGCGGTGCGTCGTTACTCGGCTAACATTTCGGCGGGTCAATTACGCACAGATGCAGGTATTATTTCTGTGCGTGTTGAAAATCAATATTACAGCGGTGACGAATTCCGCCAAATTCCCGTTAAAATTGGTGAAAATGGTGCGAAAGTCCTGTTGCAAGATATTGCCGTAATTAAAGATCAATTTATCGAAGGTGAACGCTACTTTAAATTTAATGGCGAGAATGCGGTTTATTTATCGGTAAAAGCAACGAAAGAGCAGAACATGATCCCCGTTGCAGACTCTGTTAAAGCCTTTATAGAAAAGAAAAATAAAGAGCTGCCAGTTGGTTTGCGCCTAGAACCGCTCATGGATATGACCTACTATCTTAATGCGCGTTTAGACATGATGAAAACCAACCTGATCCAAGGGGCAATTTTGGTTGCCATTATGTTGTCGATTTTCTTACGCTTTAAGTTAGCACTGTGGGTAATGATTGGTTTACCCGTGTGTTTCTTAGGGGCGATGATGATGATGCCGCTCTTTGGGATCAGTATTAATATTGTGTCGTTATTTGCCTTCATTATGGTACTGGGGATCGTGGTCGACGATGCCATCGTCATAGGGGAAAGCGCCTACACCGAAATTGAGAAAAAAGGGGGAGGCGTTGTTAATGTGGTGAATGGTGCTAAGCGAGTTGCAACACCAGCAACCTTTGGCGTATTAACGACCATCGCGGTGTTTGCACCGTTTACATTATCAAGTGGCCCCGAAAGTGCGTTTTTCTTTGGTATCGCAGTGGTGGTTATACTGTGTTTAATATTCAGCTTAATTGAATCTAAACTGATTCTACCGGCTCACATTGCGCACACGAAGTTTCCACCTATTAACCCAAATAGCTGGCGTGCCCGTTTTAATAAGCGTTTTTTCAAATTTGTAAACGGCCCATATAAAGCATTTATCGTACGTTGTGTAGAGTGGCGCTGGTTTGTGTTGTTTTCATTCATTGGCCTATTAATTTTAACCTTTGGCCTGATTTCTTCTAATCAAGTGCGCGTGGTGCCAACACCAAAGGTACCTCATGATTTCCCGCAAATTCGTTTAGAGATGAACGAAAATGCGTCGGACATTCAAACAATTGATGCGGTTCGTGAAATTGAAGCCATGGTGTTAAGAGTTGATCAGGAAACTGAGCGTGAGTTTGGCCAAAAACTGATCCGCGATATTTTGGTATTTAATCAAGGCCGAACTGAAGCACAAATTTTAGCGCCGTTGGTTGATGAAGACCTTCGTCCATATAATGCCTTTGAGCTATCACGCCGCTGGCGTGAACAAATGCCAAGCATTGCGGGGGTTAAGTCTTTGCAAATTTACGATGACGTGAATGGCGGTGGCAGTGATGGCGAGTTTGGTTATCTACTTTATGGCCCAGACATTGATACCTTAAATGATGCAGGGCGTCGCTTTATTCAGTTATTACAACAGCAAAAAGGGCTGTTTGATATTAGCTCGACTATCGACCCAGCCAGTAAAGAAGTACAGCTCAGCTTAAAACCTGTGGCGTATGACTTAGGGTTAGACTTAGCAAATATTGCTAATCAAGTCGGCGCAAGCTTCTATGGTGGTGAAGCACAACGTGTTATTCGTCGTGGTGAAGAGGTGCGTGTAATGGTGCGTTACCCTAAGCTCACACGTGAAGCGTTTGCCTCTTTAAAGCATGCTGTAATCACAACCCCTGCGGGTAAAGAAGTTATGCTAGGTGACGTGGTTGAACTAACCGAAAAACCGGGCATCAGCTATATTCGCCGCGAAGGCGGTTATCGTACGGTTTATATTTACGGCAGTATTGATGAAGAAGCCATTGAGCCGGGTGCCGTTGTTAAACAAGTTGAAGACACTTTATTACCACAATTAAAAGAAGAGTACCCATCAGTGAAAACTGAGTTAGGAGGCTCAATTGAAGAGCAACAAGCGCAAGCAAACGAGCAATTAATGTTCTTCATTGGCGGTATGATACTTGTGTATATTTTGCTTGCAGTCCCACTTAAGAGCTATTCACAGCCGTTGATTGTGATGTCAGTTATTCCATTTAGTTTAACAGGCGCTATATGGGGTCATTTTTGGTTTGGCCTAGATATTAGTTTAATGTCGGGCTTTGGTTTAATTGCAGCTGCTGGGGTGGTTATTAATGACTCCTTAGTAATGACAGACTTTGTAAACCAAGCGAGACGAGAAGGCATTTCAACTCGTCAAGCCGTTATCGAGGCGGGGTGTGCACGTTTTAGGGCTATAACCCTAACCTCAATTACAACGTTTGCCGGTGTGTTGCCGATCATGTTTGAAACAAGCCTACAAGCGAAGTTTGTTATTCCGATGGCGGTCGCACTGGGTTTTGCTGTGATGTTTGCAACGTTGATTACCCTAGTGCTTGTCCCTTGCTTATACATTGTGATGAGTGACGTTGGGCACGTATTCTTACGTTTCTTTCGCTCGGTGCGTGAGTTATTTCCAAGCGCTAAGCCAGTAAGAGATTAAGTTAAGATAATGTTTAAAAGCCAACCTCCGGGTTGGCTTTTTTGTATCTGCATTTGCTAGTACTTAATAGTTATATGTATGTTTTGGTTACATTCTTTTGTTTGATTTGTTTTCCGGTCGCGATTATACTCAACTCAGTTTTTGGCAAACTAACTGAAAAGTTAGGACGCAAAGTTTCCGGTCTAAGGTTTTGTTAACAAAACTATGATAGCGGGGCCGCCGATAAGCGCATATTCTTCGGGCTTTGGATCTTTTGCCTCAAACTAAAAAATGTATTTATTTTGTTCGGTTATTGTTGGATAGTACCTATTAGTTGTTCTTAGGGTGTTACTTTGTTTATGCATTCGTCATTGGCCTCTGGAAAGTGGTTACCGATTGGTTGCTTGAACCATCATACTCAGCTTTTTGTTGGGGACACGGTGGTCGTAACCTTTTATGACATGCAAGGAGAGCTAGTCGATTTATCATTCAATTACCGGATCACCAGTACGGATGAAGGTGAGCCTCATAATTGGCCACGTTTAGTTGCCGAGCATATAAACGTGCACATTCCACTGGTTGAGGCCGGAAAAATGACCGAACAAGGTTTGGTGGTTGCATACCGCTCAAACCAAATTTATGCCCTTGAAGGTTCGGGCATAACACATGCAAAAGTGGCGTTTAACTGCATCGCGAAATGTAAAGAACGCGCGGTCGATAATCCACAAGATTATGATTATGTTTACCCACAGGCATGCAGTGATTACAGTGCTGGTGTAAAAGTGCTACAGCCTAAAACAGGCCACATTTATAGGTGTAAGCCTTGGCCATTTAGTGAATTTTGTCGTGTTAAAGATTCACATAACCCGTTGTTTGAACCGGGAGTTGGCAAAAGTTGGGCCATGGCATGGCAGCAGATATCGCATTAACCGTTTTCCCCCTAAATGCTATTTTAGCATTGCTTAGCCCACTCAATTTGAGTGGGCTTTTTTATACCCATTTGTTAAGCGAATTGGCCAAGCTTCTATGGTAAACTCGGTTTAATTCGTTTTTTAATTGTGGTTTCTTTGTGTCATCAAGTTCGTATTCATTGTCATTATTAGCGCATCCGCCGGTTGCTAAAAAACAGCCTCATTCCTTAAGCACTCATCAGTTTACTCGCATCGATAATTACTATTGGATGCGCGATGATGAACGACAAAATACCGAAGTATTAACTCATTTGCATGCCGAGAATGATTATTGTGAAAAGCAGCTTGCAGGTATAAAGCCACTTCGTGAGCAGCTATTTGATGAGCTAAAAGGGCGTATTGTAAAAGACGATAATACCGTACCCGTAAAAGATGGAACGTATTGGTATCATTCAGAAGTGCGTGGCGATGATGAATATGCCCGCCACTACCGCAGTAGCTCAATTGACGCCCATGATAAGCAGTTACTATTAGACGTAAACCAATTAGCCGGTGAGTTTGAGTTTTACGAGCTGGGCGAAGTGGCCATTAGTCCAAATGAGCAGTTGCTTGCTTACTCAGAGGATACTGAAGGCCGACGTGTTTATACGGTACGATTTAAACACCTTGCCACAGGTGACATGTTTACTGATGTACTCGAAAACACCGAAGGGCAAGTCGTGTGGGCAAACGACAGTAACACCGTATTTTACGTGAAAAAAGATCTGCAAACCTTGCTTGGTTTTCAGGTTTTTCGCCATGTGTTAGGCACGCCTCAGGCCGACGATGTATTGGTGTATGAAGAGCAAGATAAAAGCTTTTTTATGGGACTTGGCAAAAGCCGTGATGAAAGCCTTATTATCATTGATCTTGCGACCACAGAAACCAGTGATACATGGGTGCTTGATGCCAACAATCCATGTGGTGAATTTAGTGCGTTAACACCGCGTGAAGAAGGCCATGAGTTTGATGTAGATAAGCTAGGTGATACGTTTTATATCGTGACTAACTGGCAGGCAAAAAACTTTCGTTTAATGACGGCTACGTTAAGTACAATCGCAGATAAATCACTTTGGCAAGAACACACTCCACACCGCGACAATGTGTTACTAGAAGGTGTAGAGATATTTGATGATTATTTAATTTTAACTGAGCGAGAGCTAGGACAAACACGATTTGTTGTGGTGAATAAGCGCGGTGAGCGACTCACCTTAGAGTTTGATGATCCCTGTTATTACGCTGCAATTGCAATGAACCCAGAACCCAACGTACGCTCTGCGCGTATTTATTATTCGAGTCTGACGACACCGGGATCACTGTATGATGTTGATTTAAATACAGGGCAAAAAACCTTATTAAAACAACAACAGGTATTGGGTGAGTTTAAACCAGAAAAGTACCGTTCAGAACGTATCATGGTGACGGCAAGAGATGGCGAACAAGTACCTGTATCACTGGTTTACCGCATCGATAAGTTTAAAAAAGACGGCACAAATCCATTGCTGCAATATGGGTATGGTGCGTATGGCATTACTATCGATCCGAGCTTTTCTAGTAGTTCATTGAGCTTACTCGACCGTGGCTTCGTGTATGCGATTGCTCATATTCGCGGTGGTGAAATGCTGGGGCGTAGTTGGTACGAACAAGGCAAAAAACAGCACAAGCAAAATAGCTTTAATGACTTTATCGATATTACGCGAGCGTTAACCAAGCAAGGGTACGCACACCCTGCAAAAGTCTGTGCGTCAGGTGGCAGTGCTGGAGGTCTATTAATGGGCGCCGTCGTTAACCAAGCACCCGAGCTTTATTTAGGCATTGGTTGTCATGTGCCATTTTTAGATGTTCTGACGACCATGTTAGATGAAAGCATTCCGCTTACGACTAACGAGTATGATGAGTGGGGGAACCCGAACGACCCCGCGTATTATGATGTGATCCAGGCCTATTCTCCATATGACAATATTAAGGCGCAAGCGTACCCTAATATTTTAGTGACGACGGGCTTTCATGATTCACAAGTACAGTATTGGGAGCCCATGAAATGGGTGGCTAAACTTCGCGAGATGAAAACAGATGACAACATTCTTGTCTTTAAAACAGATATGGATGCAGGTCATGGTGGTGCGTCGGGTCGTTTTAAAAGCCTTGAAGAAAAGGCACTCGAAATCGCATTTTTTATTGCTTTATTATCGAATTAAAGCTTAGATAACACCTATAAGTGCAAAACTTAAGTTGTATTTTAAGGGGTGAGCATGTTTAAAGCCCACGGTGATTGGTGTTACTTTATTGAACCGCCAGTGATTTATGTGGAAATAAGTGGCAGTTTTAATAAAGAAGCTGTTGCTTCGTTTAGTGTTGAAGTTGCTCAAGAAATAATGAAATACCCTGAGCACTCAATTCAGTATGCTGTTGTTAATTTAGCGCAATTTGAATTAGCAACGGCAGATAGTATTGAAACCGCGAAGGCGTATTTTCAAGCTATAAAAGCACGTGGTTACAAACGCGTTGACTATATCAAAGCAAATATAATTGCGCGCAATTTACTCGAGACAATATGGTCGGGTGTCGATATGGATATTAACTTTCATCACAATGCTGATAGCTTTTTTGAAGACAGGCCAGAATACAGTCATCTGAGAAAGTGGTTAAAATAAAAAAGCCCTCATAGAGGGCTTTTCAAGTGATGTAAAGTAAGGGCCTAGCCTAAGTAAGCTTTTAACATCCAAACAAGTCTGAGAAAGTGGTTAAAATAAAAAAGCCCTCATAGAGGGCTTTTCAAGTGATGTAAAGTAAGGGCCTAGCCTAAGTAAGCTTTTAACATCCAAACAAGTTTTTCTTGTTCTTTAATGTAATCACTCATTAGTGATGCAGTCCCTTCGTCATCAGCATCGCCAGCTTCTGTTAAAATTTCGCGCTGCATCTGAATAAGTGTGCTGTAACCTGCTAATAGGTTTTCAACGGCTGCGGTGCCTTCAGTAATGTTCTTCGCTTCATTAATCTTACTTGCTTCGAGGTATTCTGAAAACGCATGAACAGGTGCGCCACCAAGTGTCAAAATACGCTCTGCAATTTCATCTACTTTTTCAAGAAGTAGGTTATAAATTTCTTCAAATTTAAGGTGTAATTCAAAAAAGTTACGACCTTTAATATTCCAATGAAAGCCACGTGCATTCATATATTGAATTTGGTAGCAGCTTAATAAAGTATTGAGAGATTTTACGATATCTTCACTTTTTGCGCTGTTTAAACCAATTGCATTTACCTGTGACATAGATTAGCTCCTTAAAAAATAATCGTGAATAGGTTACTTGCTAGTGCGTGATATCAAGTATTGGCCATTTTTATTAATCTGTAAAATGGTTTAATTCGAACAGGGTGATAGGTTTTAGCTATCAATGCGCATTTTGAATCAGTCGTCCACTATCAGCATAACCTCGAAGTACTCTTTTATAAACTTGGGGCAAGTGACGCAAAAAACCACCATAAAAAGTGATTATTTTTTAATGAAGGTGAAAATATGATCTAAAACAAGTTTTGCTTTAGCTAATATACATGCCGATTTAGAACTTGATTTAGGTCAAAAAATCAACGCAACAGAAGCGCATAATACCTTTACCGCTTTTAGCTAGGAGAACAAAAATGGACGGTAAAACAGTAAAAGAAAACAAAGCAGAAATAGTGGTTGTTGTTATTGCATTACTTGCGTTTGTAATCGGTTTAGTGGGTCATCTTGCAGGGGCAAGCTTTGCTAATTTTGACACCTTTGGTTATATCGCTGCGCCGGTGCCGTTGATTCTGGGGATTATTGTATTAATTTCTTACAAAGTTGCCGCAAGTGCTGAGAAATAAAATACAGCTAACGTTGATTGATAAGCTTAATAATGTAATCCATGACTTGGCGTGAGTAGATCATACTGGTGTGACTTAAATGAAACACCTTGTGCTCTGCCATGCCATTGAGTTTGGTTTCATCTATAAGCACTGTGCCATCGGAAGCACTGCCTTTAGCAATGAGCGGCATTAATCCAATGGGTAAGTCGCCTGCAATACTATAAAGCTTGGCATTAAACGGCCAGTCGCCATTTTCAGACAACAAAAACTCGACACTATTTTTAAGTAACATATCGAAGCCTTTTTGCTGCATTTGCTTAGCAATATGGCTGCCTTTATGAGGCGTGCCTAAGGTAATGACTTTTTCAACATGTTTGCTTTGTAGCGAGTTTGCTTCAAGGTAGGCTCGGGCGACTAAACCGCCCATTGAATGACACACCATTGCTGTGGGTTTGCCATTAATAAAGCGGTCAATCTTGTCAAAAATAGCCGTTCTATTTGGCGACAGCGTATTGTAGGTCAAATTGAGTATATTAAGCCCTGATTTCTCAAGACGTGCGCACAGAGGGCGCATTACAAAGCCCGACATATAAAGTCCGTGTAATACTACAACCTGCCTAATTGCCATCGCATTCCTTACATGAGTTGCTGAGGTTTAATTTCGATATTTGCTGTGTCTGAGCTCACCCATACCTCACCGTCTTGAATCGTAATCGTAAGCTTAATATTACGGTCTGCCAGTGCGGCTAATGCTTGAGTCGCAGCATAATCGAGGCTAAAAATACTTAAGTTTTTAAAATCATACAACTTAGGTTGATGCTTTTGCCACCAAATAGTTTGGTTATTTTCGCCGTAAGTATACAAAATAACCTGTTTAGCTTTGTTACAGGCTTTTTTCAAACGCTTTTCATCAGGTAGACCAAGCTCAATCCATAACTCAATTTCTTCGCTGTAGTTTATGTGCCAAAGCTCAGGTTCATCATCAGCACACAAGCCTTTGGTAAACTCCAACCCTTCACGGGCATTGAGTGCAAATGCCAGCAAGCGGATCATCAGGCGCTGCTCGGTCTCTGATGGGTGCTGTGCAAGGGTTAGATTGAAATCTTGATACAGGTGTCGGTCCATATCGCTCAGCGATATGTGTGCTTTTATAATGGTTGATTTAAGAGCCATAACTGCTTACTTGAAAAAATTTGCGTCATTATAGCGCAATTAACTGCTGAGCCAGTTAAAATACCGTGAAATTATCTTGTAGGAGTAAAACATGGCAATCCAGTGGTTCCCGGGTCACATGAACAAAGCCCGTAACGAAATTAAAGAAATCATGCCACAAATGGATGTGATCATTGAGGTGCTTGATGCCCGTATTCCTTATAGTAGTGAAAACCCGATGGTTACAGCGCTTCGCGGTGATAAACCCGTTATAAAAATCATGAATAAAGCTGACCTTGCTGATCCTAAACTCACGCAAGCGTGGAAAGACTACTTTGAACAACAAAGCGGTGTTAAAGCAATTGATTTTGGGAATGATAAAGCGGGTGAAGTGCATCGTATTAATGAGCTTTGTAAAAAGTTAGTGCCGCATAAAGTGGGTGCAGATAAGCAAATAAAAGCCATGATAATGGGTATTCCAAACGTAGGTAAATCAACGCTAATCAATACCTTAGCTGGCCGAATTGTTGCAAAAACGGGTAATGAACCTGCTGTAACCAAAGCCCAGCAACGCATTAAACTTGATGATGGCATTATGTTGTACGACACGCCAGGCATGTTGTGGCCAAAAGTAGAAAACGAAAACTCAGGTTATCGTTTAGGTGCAACAGGTGCGATTCGTGATACTGCGATTGATTATGAGGAAGTGGCAAGCTACACGGCGGAGTATTTATTGCACGCATACCCTGAGCTTTTAAAAAGCCGTTATAAGATTGACGAATTACCTGAGTCTGACTGGGAATTTGTTGAAATGGCCGGTAAAAAGCGTGGCTGTATCCGTGGTGGTAATCAAATTGATACCTATAAAATGTCAGAAATTCTGATAAATGAATTACGTGATGGCATTATTGGTCGAATTACCATGGAAACCCCCGCAATGCGTGAAGAAGAAGAGCGCATGGTGGCAGAGCTTCGCGCTGCGGCAGAAGCTAAAAAAGCAGCAAAAGAAGAAGAGAAAAAACAGCGCCGAGCGCGTGCTCGTAAAAACCGCCGTTAATCACACTTTATTTGCAGACATAAAAAAAGCCCGTAAGGGCTTTTTTAGTTTCATATCTACCGTCACCGATATGAGCAATGTAGCAAGTAAAATAAGTAGGGCGATCGCCTGTTGCCAACATCAAGGGGCGCTGCGGTTAGCAACAAGCGATCTTAGCTTTATCGTGGGCCACACGTGTTTCAGGGTCGAGAAACAAATCAGTTTATTCCGATAACAATTCGCCAAAATACGTAATTAAGCGAACAGCTATTACAATCCGTAATGCTTTTTCCGTCTTGTTGATATTGATTATCAATTAGATTTAGATATCTGCCAACACTCTATTGCAAATAATTCTCATTTAATTTTTATTTTCTTCAAAGTATGGCTATTACACGCATTAGCACTAAAGTTAGGCTGTAAATTAGCGCCAATAAAAACTATGCTGGTGCCATAATAATTAAAAAAATCACATGCGATGTTTTCAATTTGGTCAATAAGCCTACTTGCGATTGTTTATTTAGCAATTTTATTTGCTGTTGCAGGCTGGGCTGATAAAAGAAAGGTGTTGCCTTTTAAAGGCTTAACTTATGGTTTGTCGTTGGGCGTGTATTGTACGTCGTGGGCTTTTTTTGGCACTACGGCGCAAGCAGCTTATAACGGCTGGTGGTTAGCACCAACGTACGCTGGCACGATTCTGCTGTTTATTTTTGGCTGGCAGATTTACTGCCGAATTGCCCATATTTGTAGACAGCAAAAAATCACTTCCATGGCTGACTTTATCGCGACTCGTTATGGTCAATCATCAAGCTTGTCGGGCTTAATATCGCTAATTTCTGTGATTGCTATTGTACCGTATATTTCGTTGCAACTCAGTGCGACCGCACAAAGTATTAATTTACTAACCGACCGAGCAGTGACACAAAGCAGTGAGGTATGGGCCGACAGCACTTTTTATATCACGCTCTTGTTGGCGTTATTTGCAATTTTATTTGGTGCAAGACGCTTAAAACCCAGTGAACATAACCCCGGTTTAATCGCCAGTATTGCCTTTGAGTCGGTGGTGAAACTTCTGGCATTTTTAGCGGTTGGTTTATACGTATGCTTCGTTTTATTCGACAGTCCCATCGCTCTTTTTGAAACGGCACAACAATTAAATATTGACCAACAAGTTGCGGCTTCAAAGAGTCCGACCTATGTGTATGTTGCACATACTCTCTTGGGTATTTTGGCTACCTTGTGCTTACCACGTCAGTTTCATATGAGCTTTATTGAAAAAAATAACGATAAAGAACTGGCTTCAGCACGTTGGCTGTTTCCTATTTACTTATTACTTATCAACTTGTTTATTTTGCCAATTGCGTATGCCGGGCTTATTTATTTTCAAGGACAAGACGTAGGCTACGATACCTTTGTATTGGCATTACCCATGGCCGCAGACGATGCCTTTGTTGCATTGTTGGCCTTTTTAGGCGGCTTTTCAGCGGCGACGAGTATGGTGATTGTGTCGGCAATTGTACTCTCGGTGATGATCACCAATGACTTTATTAACCAGTTCATTTTACGCCGCTCACAACTCACGTCGAGTAGCCGAGGCTTGGATAAAAATAACCTTTTGCATGCGCGTAAAATCGTTATCGTACTGATTTTATTATTAAGTTACTTCACGCATCGGGTTTTAGGCGAAAGCACTACCTTAGCTAATGTTGGTTTGATGTCGTTTACGTTGGTTGCCCAATTTTCACCGGCCATGATCATTGGTTTATGGTGGCGACAAGCGTCTTGCCGGGGTGCACAACTGGGTATTTTGAGCGGTTTTATTATTTGGGGTTACACGTTATTACTGCCCAATTTAGCGGGCGGATTAGGTAACGATAGCCAATGGTTGGTTGATGGCCCTTGGCACATTAGCTGGCTTGCACCGACTGATTTATTTTCGCTGGGTCTTGAAAGTATCAGTCAGGCTTTATTGTTATCGTTGGGTGCGAATTGTTTGGTGTACTTTTTGGTGCCTCTGTTTAGTCGTGCAACACTGGCTGAGCGTTTACAAAGTAATAAGTTTGTTGCTCAAGGAAATGAATCTCGTGTAAGTAACCATTTGCAGCCTTTAAGTTATCACGATTTAGGGGCTTTATTGCAGCGCTTTGCTGAAAAAGAAGCGGGGCAATCGCTGGTAAATCACTATTTTCCTGAAGATAAAAGTAAATGGAAGCGGCCCGCAAATGTTGAACTTGAGTTACTCGTAGAGCGTGAAATGTCGGCGGTCATCGGGGGCGCTTCAGCACGGCTTATTTTGGATGTTGCCAAAAATGAGCAGCGCCAACCTCTTGAGCAAGTTGCTGAATTTGTTGATGAAGCAAGCCAAGTATTGAAATTTAATCGTGACCTGTTGCAATCAACCATAGAAAATATTCAACAAGGTATCAGTGTAGTCGACAGTGAACTGCGTTTAGTTGCTTGGAATCAAGGCTACAAAAACATGTTTGCTTACCCAGATGATGCCTTGTATATCGGTCGTCCGGTTGCCGATATTATTCGCTTTAATGCTGAGCGCGGTTTGTTTAGCGGTGAAAGTATGACCAGTGAAGTTGAAAAACGCTTGGCGTATTTGCGCCAAGGCAGTGCGTATAAATATCAGCGCTCACACAATGATGGCCGCGTGTTTGAAATGCAAGGTAATCCGCTGCCAGGTGGTGGCTTTGTAACGACTTACACAGATATTACTGAATTTGTAAAACAACAAAAAGCACTCACAGAGGCCAATGTTAGCCTTGAAGAAAAAGTGGCGGCACGGACCTTAGCACTCACTCAAGCGAACCAAGAGCTATCAATGGCAAAACAAGTCGCCGAGCAAGCAACCGTCAGTAAAACGCGCTTTTTTGCAGCTGCCAGCCATGATTTATTACAGCCATTTAATGCTGCTAGCTTATTTTGTTCCTTAATGAATGAAAAAGCCCAAGACACAGAACTTAAAGAACTGGCAATGAATATTAAGAATTCGCTCGGCAGTGCTGAAGAATTGTTATCGAGTATTTTAGAGTTAACTAAACTTGATTCGGGATCATTTAAAGTGCAAATGAGTGAATTTGCCATCAGTAGTTTGGTTGAACCATTGCGCAATGATTACGAAGCGTTAGCAAGTGACAAAGGGTTAAAGTTCATTTTAGAAACATGTGATGTCCGTTTGCATACAGACAAAGCATTATTGCGTCGTGTGCTTCGCAATTTACTCAGTAATGCAATTCGTTATACCGAGCACGGCGAAGTTCGCCTGAAAATGCATCACGATGATGACCATGTATCGTTTATTGTTGAAGATACAGGGATTGGAATTGCTGCCGGTGATCAACACACCATATTCCAAGAGTTTAAGCAGTTGGGTGTTAAACCGAGTGCTGAAGGACTTGGATTAGGCCTTGCCATTACAAAACGTATTTGCGACTTATTAAAAATACCGCTCGTAATGGGCTCTGAGCTGGGCAAAGGTACACAGTTTACTTTAACCTTACCATGCAAAGTTAGCACTGCACCAAAGCAGGCACAACATGCTGAAATATCGCAAGAAACAGAGCTTGGGCAATTAAGGATTTGGCTGCTGGATAACGATAGCAATGTATTAGAGGCGTTAAAGCAGTTACTTGAAAACTGGGGATGCGAAATCTCTACGGCAACTAACTTAGCTGAGCTGGAACAATTAAAAGCTGAGCAGCCCTTGCCGCAGTTGCTGATCATTGATTATCAACTTGATGATGGTGTTACGGGTCTTGAGGTCATAGAGCAAGCAGGCTTAACAACACTGCCTGCAATTGTAAATACCGCAAACCATGACGAGGGTATACGCGAGCTGGTGCTCGATGCGGGCTATCCGTTGCTTTATAAGCCACTGAAAGCGCCCGCATTAAAGCGTATGATTAAGCGACTGACTTAATCTGCGTTTTGCTCAGTTGCTGGGGTATTGGCCTTAATTAAGCGCTCTACCTCAGCGACAAACTTCTTATCTAAGTCATCTTCATGGCTCAAAAATAACAGCATTTCATCACCATTGTGGTCAATGACCGTTAGCGTGGTGGTTAGTAGGGCGCTTTTAGCATAATCAACGTTGAGCTTTTTAATGTCACTAAAGCGGCGCTGATCTTTCTCAAGCACACCGTGCTCATTTTCCCAGTAACTAAAAATGGTGTTTTCAGTTATGCCGTTTCCATCAGTTTTAAAATCAACAAAGGCATCACTATAAAAGTATTGCACATTCTCATTTGCTGGGATGATCTCTTTTCGTTTTAAGAAGTTAACTTGATACGACCATAGCTTATCGCCGGTTACTATGGTTGAATTTGGCAACAAATATAGCTCATAAATTAAGCCATAAAATAGCCAAGGCAGCATGAATATCGAAATGATAACCTGCCTCGCTCGCCATTGAGAATGGTACTCAAGAGCTTGTTCAGGTTGCTTGAGGTTTTGAATGTAATTAACTAGAGGCAACCATAAAATAGGCGTAACTAAAAACAGCCAGGTACCATATTCCCAGTTATAGCTTACGACTTCAGAAATGATAATCGCCAGCCATAACACGAACCCAACCGCAACGGGCATGATCTTATTTTTGCCAAAGGTTTGTTCGCTGTGCTTGCAAAGCTCAAGTAACAACGGAATAAAAAACAGTGGTGCAAATATACCTCGGGCAATCGGCATTATATGGCTTTGTTGTTGCTCTTTTATCGCTTTCCAGTTGCGATAGCTCCAGTAGTTAATGAATATTCCTAAGCTCAATAAGCTGTAAATAACAAACTTACTGTTACTGACAGGGTAGAACTGCGTACCTTCAAATTCTGGACGTTTTCGAACTTCAAAACGCCAAGCCGCGATGAAAAAGATGATTGCCGCTAAGTAGCTTAAAATAAAAACGCTATACCAATTGGTTTCTTCATCTACCTGCGTGGTAGTCGCAGTGTTAGTACCATATTTGATAATGCCATATTGCGTTTCGTTAATTAGTTTTTTCCGCGCGTTGAAGTATTGCTCTATTTGGTCTGCAGGAATATGGTCTTGCTTCGCACTGTAATCAAAGTAAAGGGTAAGTATAGAGTCTTTGAAGGTAACGCGTTTTTCCAGATGGAAAAAGGGATTGTCGATACTGAGTTGTTCTTCCTCAAATTCCCAATTAGGCTCTGAGAATGCGATTTGAATTGTTGTTTCAATATCATTTGGATACCGAAACCACATGGGGGCATTACGCTCTAGCTGTTCTGGTTTATAAACGCTGTTTTGAATTTCGCTGGCATAAAAATCGTTGCGATAGCCTTTATTGTCAGGTTTCCAGAAATTATCAATTGTGTAGTATTCATTTGTAATTAGTTGACCTGTGTCATCAAGGGTATCTACGGTCATGGGTTTAGCTGTTTTTAAACCTTTGAAAGAGTCTTGATAATATTCTCTGTAATCATCTTCTGTGCTTTTAAGGCTATTTTTTGCTATTGAACTACGGCGGCTTATCGCTTCATAATCGCCGTATTCATAGCGAGTTGTAAAGTGGGTGGCATCATCTACCTTTTCGGGGATTGAGTAGCTATCAAAGACTTGAACACGCTTGACCAGAGGCTTAGTAAGCATGTCTGTAAAGCCTGTTTCACCTTCTTTAACGATTAAAGCCACGCCATAGTTTGGTTGTGCTAAATGCGCTAAGTCGCCGCGTTGATATGACGTGGTAGGATCAAGCCAATAGCGCTTCCCTTGGTGCTCTAGGGTGACAATGACGTGATCAAATAAGTTTGGGGCGACAGGTAACCTCGCTAAACGCTTTGTTTCTTCTGTATTTACCAATGCTGGATAGGCGTCAACGCCCAGTGCTTTTAACAATGAAATAAGCAGTACTGTTTTGTCTTTACAATCACCATAGCGCAGTGCAAGGGTTTCTGATGCCGGAGTTGGCCGATGCGAGTTGGTGCCCATTTCGAGCCCCAAGTAACGAACTTCGTCTTGACTGAAACGCAGTGCTGCAACTATTTGTGACTCTAAATCAGTATGCTGCAACTTGATTTGACGAGTAATAGTTTCAATAGCAGGGCTAATTTCAATGGCTGATTGGTAAAGTGGCAGTGACCAATCGATGACCTCTTGCCAGTTATTAACTTCAGAGAAATAAACTTGTTTATACGGTGAGTACCAATAAGGTACTTCACTTGCTGAGATCATTGTAGGTTCATTGTGTTGGTTTATTTGGTAGTCAAATCCTATATTTAGGGGAGTACTGATAAGAGTTGATTCGCCATTGACAAAGTTGATGTGTAAAGGGTTTGGCTTTTGCCATAGAACCCGCATAAATTGCTGCACGACAGGCACAGACCAATTAAGAGTTCTCGCTGTACTAAAGTGTTGATAAACTGGATTGCTGCCCGAAATCGTATAGCTGTAATCTAATATATCCATTACCCGCATATCATCAATAATGATATTTAGGCTTAATGTGCCATTGTATATTCGACTTGCTAGGTCGGTCTCACGTTGTAAAACCTGTCGCTGAGCACTACCCAGTTTGTCTATATATTCACCATTACGGATAATCCCTAAACTATTGAGCGAAAGTGATTGATAACTAGGGTCAAAATCAATATTGAGTTGACTAATATAATCTACTCCAGATTGATTGGCAGCTTGCATAACCGTTCGAGTAAAGCGTTGCTGTGGTGCTTGTTCAGTCACCTTAAACTGTGTATCGAGCATAAGATAGAAGGTCCCATCTTTAATATGCTCATTGGGGATATTCGGTGTTAGTAGTTCATGCTGTTTGACCCAGCTATCCGCTGGCGTAACCTGGTAATCATCAGCAACTACCAAGCAGCTTATAAAAAGTAAAAAAAGCGATGATAACGTGAGGTATAGGTGCGTCCATTTCATTATTATTTTCTAATTACGTTTAGTTTTATATGACAAATTACTGAAATAAACAGTATTAGCCAACCAAAATTAGCCTTTTTTGTCTCTTTTTTAGTTATAAAGGCATTTGGTGAAAATGAAGAGTGGATGATGTTTAAATAGTGTGAGGTGGAAATAGGATTCTTCAAAAATCGGCGTATAGTGAAAAAATAATAAAAAGGAGATGTCATGGAAGAGGTTAAACAACAAAGCGCGACTCAAACAGCCGATGTTCAAGGAGATAAGGATTTAGTCGGTATAAAAGGTTGGCTGATTCTGGTTGCTATTGGAGTGGTTATCAGCCCACTTCGGGTTTTTTATGAAAGTATCAACATATTTAAACCTATCTTTACTACTGATATGTGGCAAAGATTAACCTCACAATTTGGTGATATGTATCACCCGTTGTGGGAGCCTCTTTTAATTATTGAGATACTCTTTAATGTTACATTATTTTTTGCATCACTTTATTTGATTGTGTTGTTCTTTAAGCATAAAAAAGCATTTGTTAGCTGGTATTTAGCTATTTTACTCGGCGGCCTCGCATTTATAGTGCTTGATGCTTTTGTTGTGAGCTTACTTGTGCCGAGTGTCACCATTTTTGATAGTGAAATGAAAACTATGCTGATAAGGGGAGTTATTCAAGCCTTAATTTGGGGCCCCTATATGCTTTTATCTCAGCGTGTTAAAGCAACATTTGTTAAATAGTGCTGCAGGGCACGCTCACTTTTGCTTGCGTTCCGTGCGCTGGCTGCGACGTTAAAGTAAGCTCGCCACCTTGATTGCGTATTAGTTCGCGGGTGATTATCAGTCCTATGCCTGTGCCGTTAGCTTTGGTTGAGTAAAATGGCACAAATAGGTTGTCGGGGTTTTGAATGCCACAACCTTGGTCGCTAATTTCAATATTTAAGTTATCACCTTGTCTTGACCAAGTGAGGCTAGGAGCAGAATTGCTACCTGCTTCAAATGCATTTTTTATCAGGTTGATTAAGGCTTGTTCGAGTTGCCCTAAATCGGCACTAAAATGCAGCTTTTCGCTGCTATTTATAACGAGTTCAGGGAAGATAGCTGTTAAACGCGTATTTAATTGCTCGTTGCTTATCGGTTGTTTGTTTGCAGGTGGTAGTTTTGCAAAGGCGCTGTAACTGCTCACAAAGTCTAACAAGTGCTGGGCGCGTTTTTCGATGACTTGCAGCATATCTTGAGCAAGATCATCGTGATTGCTTATTTGTCCCTGACGCTTCATGGTTTGCAGCGATTGGCTCATTGAATAAATCGGGGTGAGGGAGTTACGAACTTCGTGATTTAATACCCGAATGAGGCGCTGCCAGACAAGCTGCTCGTTTTCGCGAAGTTGTTTCTCGATAGAAAAAAAGGTCAGTAATTCAAAGCTTCTGCCAGCCCGCCAAAAAGTTTGAGAGGCTATCTGAAAGCGCTGTGTAAAGGGGGCGCTTTTTTGCTGCTGCCATTGCCCGTCTTGAAGTGTTAACCCCAGCTCACTGGCAGTTTTACCTTCTATATTGCTATTTTGTATACTGTTTAAAAAAGCACGGTTGCTAAAATATACCAAGCTATGTGGGTCTAATATCACAATGGGTAAATCTAGCATGCTCGCAAACTCAAATACAAACTCTTCGGTTTGCATATAGTGGCGTTTGTTTTTCGCTATTTTATCGCTCAGCTTAGCAAAGTCGTTTTTGAGTGAGGCAACTCGGCCACTTTCATAAAAAGCTAAATGCCAGCTATTGCTCTCGTCGTTGGCGAGTGCGTCAAGCTGTAAACCAAAACGCTCTACGACATCGGTGATCAGACGGTAGCTTTTAATTAATGCGAATGCGCTTACGCCAATAAAAGGCAGCAGTAGACTAATGCTGGCGAACCAGTCGAGCTTTAGGCTCAATGTGAGTGCGATGCCCAGTGTGAATAGAGCAATTAACACCACAGAATAATAACGTTTTACACGCTTCTCTAACGACAGCTTTGCACCCATTTAACGATCTACTTCTTTTAGGTCAAGTTGGTGTTTATCAATGCGACGATAAATAGCTGATTTACTTAACCCTAAAAATTCGCCAGCAGCAATCACATTGCCATTAAATTGCAGCAGCGCTTTTTGAATCATCTGTTTTTCAAGCTCTTCAAGAGGCAATAAGGGCAGCGTTTTATCTGCACTGTTAATAGGTTGCTCGCAGCTAGGTTGATCTAAAATGAGATCGCTTGCTTGAATATTGATGTTGTCACTCATGATCACAGCACGTTCAATGCAGTGGCTCAGTTCACGAATATTACCCGGCCAACTGTATTGTTCTAATGCCTCGATGGCTGAGTTACTTAGCGACATATTTGAACGTTGGTATTTTTTACCATGAGTGAGTAATAAATGCTCCGCTAAGGGGGCAATATCCGCTTTTCTGTCGCGAAGCGCAGGAATATGTAGCTCAATGGTGTTGAGTCTAAACAGTAAATCACGGCGGAATTCACCTTGCTCAATCGCCGTTGCAAGTTCTGAGTTGGTTGCCGAAATAATCCGAACATCGGCTGTTCTGGTCTGGCTTGAACCTAATACCTCAAATTCTTTGCTTTCGAGCACGCGCAGCATTTTGCTTTGTAGTTCAAGGCTCAAAGTGGCTATCTCATCAAGAAATAAAGTGCCCCCTTCGGCAATTTCAAAACGCCCTAAGCGATCTTCTTTGGCGTCAGTAAACGCCCCTTTTTTATGGCCAAATAATTCGCTTTCAAAGAGTGATGGCGCAATGGCGCCTATATTTACGCTTACATAGCGTTTGTCACTGCGTATAGAATGCTGGTGGATATAATTGGCCAGTAAACTTTTGCCTGTGCCATTTTCGCCGGTAATTAAAATACTGGCATCGGTTTTTGCGGCGCGCTCTGCTTTGGCGAGTAGTTGTTGCATTACCTCAGAATGGGCTATATAGCTAGCGTGTGTGTTATTGGTAAGTGCTTTTAAGCAGGCATTATCATGGTGGCTTTGTTTTAGTTTTAACTGCTGTTGCACCACCGCTGTTAAGCGCAAATTATTCCATGGCTTTTCGACAAAATCGACCGCGCCTAATTGCATGGCTTTAACGGCGACATCAATGCTTGCCCACGCCGTCATTACGATCACGGGAATGGTTGAACCTAACGTATTTAGTTGCTTTAAAAAACGCAGTCCTTCCTCACCCGATGTGGTGTCGAGTTTGTAGTTCATGTCGAGTAAAATTAAGCTAATATGTTCTGATTTCAACACGTCAAAAGCGTGTTCAGGGCCTTCCGCTTCAAGGCATTGTAAGCCGAGTTGTTGTAATGCAACGGTTGCAGCCAGACGCACATCAGCTTGATCGTCAATGACTAAGATTTTGTCCATGATGTTTTTCTTTTTGTCCTGTTGATGTGGCTTAAGTTAGCACTTAAGCCACCGTTTTGTGCTGTTAATCGTTACGCAGTGCAGCCATAGGTTTTGCTTTAAGCAGTAAAACCAAAGGCCTAAAGCAAGCGAATAGGGCAATACATAAGGTAATGCTCCAAGCGAGTAATTGCAGCCTTACATCAAGTACCAGCCAAGACATTAGCTGCCCTTGTAATAAGTAAAAACCAGCAATCACAGCAGCCAACGCGACACTAAAACCAATTAAAACAGGGATAATCGCTTCAACACTCATCAGTTTGAATAAACGTGCTTTTTTAGCACCTAAAGCCATGCGTATACCGAATTCATAACGGCGCAGACCAAGGTTGTAGCTCAGTACCCCAAAAATACCGATTGCCGCTAATAATAGAGTAAATAGCGCTAAGGTACTACACAGAACCACAGTTAGTCGGCTCATATACAGTAAATTGTCATACTCGTGTTGTAAGTCATTAAACTGCCACATGGTTAAGTCGCTGTTCTTTTCTTTTAGTGTATTAAGTATTTGTTTATTGGTCAGCTTGACGCCTTCAGAGGCTTTAATTGTGAACATATAGCTATACGGCTGGGCCGGCCACCAAATATGACGGCCAAACGACTCGTCGTAGTATTTTGGGTGATTAAAGTCTTCGGTTACGCCGACCACTTCAAACATTTTTTCTTCCAGGCCTTGATAAGATTTACCAATAATATTGCGATAATCTTGATCGGGTAATAAGTTTTCTGCCACGCTTTGTGACACCAGTATCTCGTTGGTTTCACCGCGTATTGCTTGCTCAGTAAAAGTGCGCCCCGCAAGAATTTGCGTGTTAACTAAAGCAAAGTAATCAGGCCCCACCCACTGACTTGGGAAGAAAATTGAGCTTTTACCATTAACATCAGTCAGGGTATTGGCGTTTTGTCTTGGCGACACCGGGCTGTGACCGAGAGCCACATCTTCAATGCCTTCGCTATTAAGTAAAACTTGCTTGTATTGCAGCATGTGTTCGTAGCGCTCAGCCAATGACATTTGATTATTTGGCTGGAACAGGTTGGCAAAATAGAGGTTCTCAGTGTCACTGCCTAAAGGGCGGTTAATCGTACCGAGGGCTTTGCTTACAACCATTACCGAAAAGCTAACGAGTAGAGCGGCAACAAACATTTGTGAGCCAATTAAAATGCGTACCGTACGGCCAGATACTTGTGATACCCCGCCTTTACCACTGTTCTGCATTTGCGTGTTTAGGGTTTTGTAATTCACTAAACGCGCTGTTATCAGTGAGAAAATAGTGGCAAGTGCAATACATAAAAGCACTGCAACGATCACCAGTGTACTATCAACAGCAAGGCTATTAACCAAGGGTAAACGCCCTTCGGCCAATACTTTAAATAAGCGAATGCCCCAGACTGCTAAAAACAGTGCAATACTGACCGACAAAGTCATTAGAATCAGTGACTGTAAGAATATGCTATTAAACAAGGTTTTTCGTTTAGCACCGAGCACTGCTTGCAAAGCGAGGGTTTTATGTTGCGCCAGCGCACGCGAGAAAAATAAAGTACTGACGTTCAGCACCGCAATGATTAATAAGCCCACGGCTCCTGCAAGCATCATTAAGCTTAAGTCATCATTTTTGCCTAATTCAACGTCGCGATAGGCGGTTACTTCGGGTTTTACATCGGTAATGCCGCCATTGTTGAGCCATTCTGATTTTATGGTGTCAATTTGTTGTTTTAAGTCGACTTTAACTTGCTCAATTGTTACGCCGGGTTTTAAAACGGCAATTAGCTTTAAGTTTTTAAAGGTGTTTGTCCACGGGCTTTGCCAGTCTTCATTGTGAAAAAAACGACGGTCGGCGCTTGATGGAAACCACACTTCAACATCACTTGCTTTAAACATATAAGGTGGGCTAAATGAATCATCAACAACCCCCACGATACGGTGAACATAATCGGTTTTACCGGCCATTACTGAGAGTGTCTTACCAATAATATTCGGATCGCTGCTGTAATGCTTGCGCCAAAAGTTGGCTGAAATCACTACGCGATCGTCGGGTGTTTCTAGTGTTTCGCCAAGGTCAAAACCTTGCCCTAGTATGAATGGGGTGTGCAACAAGTCAAAATAATTGCCGCCCACATAAAGTACCGGTTCTTTTGGTTGGCCATCGAGGTTGGCAAAGATTTCCTCGCCAGCATTGATCATCATACTTTGCTCGAAGCTTTGATTATGCTTGAGCCAATGCACCATCGACTGATAGCTTTGAAAGCCGGTGGCGTCGTAGTCATCATAAGTAAGGGATTGTTCAACGACCACCATGCGATTTTCATCGTAGACATCTAGTGGCTTTAAAAAGTAGCTGTTTACTAAACTGAGTACCACAAACAAGGTGGCGAGGGTGAGTGCCAATGTTGCGATAACCGCCGTTACAAAGCCGGGAGCATTCATTAGAGATGCCCACGCTAAACTCAATTGAGTGCGTATTTTGGTTAGTTTCATGTTAGATCACCTCTGCACTTTCTTCATTGTGTTCAGTGGCTGCTAAGTGATCTGAGGCTTGACGCGCCTCTGAGTAGGAAATAATTTCGCCATCGAGTAGTTTTAGCTGGGTTTTGGCACGTCCTGCGTAACGTAAGTCGTGGGTAACCATGCAAATCGTGGTGCCTTTTTTATTTAGCTCATCGAGCAAGTCCATAACCGCATCACCATTTTTTGAGTCTAAGTTACCCGTTGGCTCATCCACTAATAGAATGCTGGGTTTACCAGCCAGCGCACGGGCGATAGCAATGCGCTGCTGTTGACCACCCGATAATTGATTGGGTTTATGCTGAGCACGGTGGCCCATTTCTACTTCATCGAGTGCTTGCTTTACTGCCGCTTCAATGTCGTTTTGGCTCATTGCGGGCTCTCTATAGGTGAGAGGTAGTGCAACGTTATCGAATACAGATAGTTCATCAATTAAATTAAACGACTGAAAAATAAAGCCAATATGTAGATTTCTCAACTCTGCTTGTTTATCCATATCGAGGGTTTTAGTGTCGACATCTTTAATGAAATAGTCGCCACCTGTAGGGCTATCAAGCAAGCCCAGTAGTGAAAGCAGCGTTGATTTACCACAGCCAGAGGGGCCGCTAATGCAAATATAGTCACCTTGATTAATGTTCAGACTGATGTTTTTTAATGCATAGGTTTCAACATTTTGGCCGCGATAGACTTTGGCGATATTGTTTAATGAGATAAGCGTATTGGTTTTCATAAACTGTCCTGTTCGATTTTTATTGTTGCCAAATGCTGCCATTTAGAAAGATCTGAAATGATCAGCTGTTCGCCCTCAGTGGCGCCGCTCAAAAGTTGAATTTGGTTGTCACTGAGTGTACCAAATTCGATATTAATTGGCGCTGCTAACTGAGTACTTGGATTGAGTTTAAAAAGAGTGGCATGGCTGTGCGCCGTTGCTCTTTGCGGTACATTAATGGTTAATGCATCGGGGATGATATTACTCACTACATAGCCTTCGATGCTTAAGTCGGGTCGAGCATTGGCAGGCAGCGTCCCTTCTAAATCAAGTTCTATGATCACGCGACCGTCGGTCACGATAGGGTCAATTCGGGTCACTTTAGCGCTTACTTCTCCCTGACCCGCTTGGCTAAAGGTGTTTACTTTAGCTGTCATATTAAGTGCCACTTTTTCTGCATCGGCTTGCTGTACACTGAGCTCAGCTTTGAGTGCTTTATTTGAACCCACAACAGCAAGGCGGGTGCCCGGCATGAGGTTTTGTCCAAGTTCTACATTGAGCTCTTGCAGCATGCCATCGATACCAGCTTTGATTTGCAGTTCATCAAATGCGTGTTGTTCTACCTGATAATTCAGCTCAAATTGGCTTAATAACTCTTGCTGAATTTTATCGCGCTGTAGGTGCATTTCTTTTAGTTGCATAAGGCGTTGCTTTTCGATGTTAACGCGTTCGGTTAGTTGTGCGACACTGAGTAAACTGCGTTTGTAATCTAAGCTTGAAACAATACCTTGCTCAACTAATTTGCTTTCGGCATCGGCTCTAAGCTCTGCACTTTGTAATTCACTTTTTAAAATCGCGAGGTTAGCTTGGCGTTCAAGTAGTTCACTTTGCTGGTTAATTTGTTGCTCATTGACACTGGCTTTTTGGCGGGCGAGTTCTAATCGTGCAACCGATAAACGTTGTGCTTGTTGCGGGTTTATTAAGCTGAGTATAACCGTGTCTTTAGTCACTAAGGTGCCAGGGTAAACATGGATAGCCTCGACCATGGCAGTATCGGTATTGGTTAAATAGCGTTGGAATTTGGGTTTTAAACGACCAAAACCGCGTATCTTCACTATAAAATCGGCTTTTTTAACGGTGGCGATTTGCAGTTGCTTGGCCAAGAGCGTCGTGGGGGCGAGCCATGATTTGACCAACCACATTACAAGCAACGTGCTTATAATTAAGACGCCAATGATCAACTTTTTACGCTGACTTGGCTTATTGCTAGGTTTTAAGGTGCTATCTAAATCCATTGGCTATGTTTCATTGTGTTTTTAATTAATAAATACAATAGCGAGGAACATGCCAATATTTAAATTTATGAATTATATGGATTTTTATGTTTTTGTGAATGCGGAAATTCCCACTTCCGGGATTAATAAATCAAAAGTGGGACAGCGTATAAAAACGGCGTTTATTGATTTAATTTTGCAAGCTTAGCCAGTTGCTTTTTCGCATGCGCGTTATCAGGTTGTAGCGTAAGCACATGATTATAGTTGGCGATTGCGTGTTTGTGGTAACCCAAATACCAGTAAGCTTCTGCCAAGCTATCAAAGGTATTGTAGCTATTTGGGAAAAGGTGTGTGTTGAGTTTAAAAATGGCTAATGCTTCATTGAGCTTATCTTGATTGATAAGTGAATAGCCCCACTGGTTAATATTTTTTTCATCAAATTGGATGTGCTCTTTTTGGCTCAATATGTGTGCTGCTTCAATTGCATTTTCATAGCCTTGAACTTCAAGTACTTGCCATAGTTTTTTAAGATTTTTGCTTAAACCAAAGCCATTCTCACGTTTCATTTCAGGGATATAAAAACCGGCAATTTCATCAACAAACTGCGAGGGAAGTGCGCCAATTAAGTTGGTTAAAATGACGATTGACATATTATCTTCAGGGTAAACAAACACACCTGCTCTATCGCCACCTACAGCAGCTATCGCAGGGTGTTCTTCTCTCGCCATTACAGGCCAGCCGAGGCTATAGCCATTTAAACGTTGGTTAAACCCTTGCGTATTGCCATTTAATAAACGAGTAGGGGTCCACATTTTGCGCACACTATCAGCCCCCATTAATTGATTTGTTTGTAATGCAATTAGCCAATGTGCCAGCTCAGTTGCTGTAGAAGCCATGCCCGCGGCTGTTTGCAATAGAGGAGAAAAAATCGCTTCTCTAGAGTTTAAAAGGTCATTGCCTTGGTTTTCGTATCGTCTCGCTGAGTGTTTTACGACGTTATTGAGGTTGTTAAAGCCTGCTTCAATTGTTCTGTTCATTTCGGCCTGTTGTAACTGGTTTTTTTGAATAAATTCCTGAAAAGGCATGCCTGAGAGTTTGTTAATAAGCTGACCGACAATAACGTAATTTGTTTGGTTATATTTAAAACGAGTACCTGTATTAAATTCTAATGGCATAGTTTGTACTCGTTGCCACGCGTGATCAGGGCCTTGATCGGAGATTAAATTACCAATGCCATCTTTTAAAATCTCAGGTAAACCAGACGTGTGGCTCATTAGTTGCCTTGTTGTGATTGGGTGCCACTGTTTAGGGAGGTCTGGTAGGTAAGTGGAAATAGGCGCATCAAGGATTAGTTTCTTTTGCTCAACCAGTTGCATTAGGGCTACGCCGACAAACGCTTTGGTGACTGAGTTAATAGCAAATAAAGTAGTTGAATCAACGGCAATATTATCTTCAATATTTGCAGTGCCATAGTTGGCAGTTTTGGTTATTTTATTATTTTGCACGACAGCTAGCTGCAACCCTGGGATATTTCTTTTTTGCATTAACTCAACGATCCATTGGTCGAGTTCGTCTGCATGCACAGAAAAAGCACTGAATGTGATGGTAAGAAAGGTGATGGTTTGTAGTATGAGTTTTTGTCTAAGCTTTTTGCTTGTTGAGTACACGTGATTATCCTTAGCGTTCATTTTTATCGGTATATGCTTTTTACGAACACATAAGCGAGGAGTGTGCCAAGGTTTAAGTTATTAAAATATATAGTTTTTTGTTTTTAATGCGGAAGGTAAATTCCCACTAATGGGAATTTTAAATAAAAACGGGAGTCGCGTTTATTGCTGTGGTTTATTAATGTGGGTTTAGTACAGTACTCGTTGTCTTCTATTTTAGTTGTCTTCTATTTTACCAACCTGCGAAAGCTGATTAAATAAAATACCTGCCTGAGTACGGTTATACACATTGAGTTTGCGTAAAATGGCTGATACATGCTGTTTAATGGTGGTTTCTTGAATCGACATTTCAAAAGCAATTTGTTTATTGAGTAAACCATCGGCAATCATCGCCAGCACGCGGTATTGTTGTGGGGTGAGTTTTTCAAGGTTACGAGCAAACTCACTCTGCTCATCATTGATTACCACATCGGTTAAATCAACTTCAGGAGGTAACCACGTATCGCCATTTAGCACATGACTAATTGCTTCGCTGATCACATCAAGAGACGATGACTTAGGAATATAGCCAGCTGCACCTAGGCTCATTGCTTGTTTAATAATGGCGGGTGTTTCATTGGCTGAGACCATAATGACTAAAATATCGGGGTAGTGATTACGCAATTGCGACAGGGCTTGCAGACCATTTGCACCAGGAATGGTGAGATCTAAAAAAATCAGCTCAATTTCTGGGTGAGCGGCTAATAATGTAAATAAGCCATCAATATCACTGGTTTCTTTTATGTGTTCTTCAGGCACAGATGTTGCGGCCGCTTGACGAAGTGCACTTCTAAATAACGGATGATCATCGGCGATTATGGTGTTCACAGCTAAAGACATTCCCTCGATTCTCCAATGCGTTATGTTATAAGTGATTTTACAGTTGGAAACAAGGTTTGCCTGAGGGGAAGTATCAGGCAAACCTTTCTCACACAAGGATTTAGAAACGGTAACCTACGGTGAAAGCGACAGTGCGAGGGTCGCCGTAGTAACCGATTAGCGTATTATCACCCCCTAAACCTGGGGTGTATTTGCTAGTATCGGTAGGGTCGCTCGGATCAGGTGCTACGAATTGGTAACCCCCAATCATGTACTCTTCGTCGGTTAAGTTTTTACCGTAAAGACCCGCCGTCCAATGACCATCAGTGCTGTACCATGTCACACCCATGTTGAAGATACCGTAAGCATCTTGCGTTAATAGGCTGTCTTCTTCGAACAGTGCATAATCACCACGGTAGTAGTAATTACCATTGACGACAAAGTCACCCATTTCAGTGTACATACGGTATGTTGCACCTAAATTAAAGGTTAAATCAGGCGTATTTGAAACGCTAAAGCGGTCTGACTTGTCAAATGCTTCACCTGTTTCAGGATTGTAATCAATAACATTGTCGAAGCTACTGTCGATATAACCGACTGAGGCATCAAAGCTGAGTGATTCTGTTGCTACGTAATTAAGTTCAAGCTCAATACCGTCTGATTTAGATTCACCAATGTTACCTAAACGTTGGTTTAAATCAGCTGCACTGTCGCCCGGTAGTACAGAAATATATTGGCGGTCTTTATGATCAAGGGTAAATACGGTGACGTTTGCACGTAAGTTATTGTTCCATTCGCTCTTCATACCCATTTCGAAAGAATCAACAATTTCTGGTCGTGCAGCTGGCTCTGCGGTTGTTGCACGCGGGTTGAATGTGCCTGATTTAAAGCCTTGCGCATAACTTGCGAAGAACATAATGTCGTTTGAGTATTGGTACTCAACACCTGCACGAGGTGTAAAGCGTGACCACTCTTCTTCATCATCAAGTACGGTAGGGACTAGCTGGCCTTCTGGGCGCACATAACCTGGGATCCAGTCTGATTCAGGATAAACAATGTCAAATACAAGGCCGTTGTTAACAATGGCCTCTTTGCTGTCTTTGGTGTAGCGCGCACCTAATGTCATTGACCATTTTTCACTCAAATCAATCGAGCCTTGTATATAGGCTGCTTTACTATTTGAATTACTACAGCCGCTTACTTCACGCGTTAATCCCGCAGCGCCTAAGCTTTGACCTAACACACCTAAAATAGCCTCAAATTGACCACATGACTCACCATCGTAATAGTAAAGGCCTGACACCAACTTGTAGTTATCGCCTTGATGGTTTAGTTGAATTTCGTGTGTCGTTTGTTCGTCATCGTAAATAGCCGGTACGTCAAAAATAGGCAGTGAGGTGTTATCAAAGTCAATATTGGTTGGTGAATAACTTTCACGGCTCGAACCGATGTATTTAACACTGGTGCGGTCGCTCATATCCCAACGTGCAGTTAAGCTGTAACCCTCAAGCTCTACTTTATTCCATGTTGGTAAGCTGGTGTATGAGTCGTATACGCTGTCGGGGACTGGCGCATCCGTGAGTAAGCTTGGTAGTAAACGGTAGCCGCCTTTGGCGTTCGATTTATCTTCTGTTTTATCCCACGCTAAGCGGAAGAATAAGTCATCTGTTGGTGTGTATTCTAATGTAACACGAGCTGCAGTGACATCTTTGTTGTAGTTTTCGCGGTCTTGGTTATCAAGTGCTGAGGTTAAAAACTCACCAAAGCCATCACGGTTTAATGTAGCAAACCCAAAGCCCACATACAGTTTTTCGTCAACAATAGGCAGTTGACCTGTGATTTTAAGGTCCTTTTGGTTGTAGCTACCCACTGTGCCCTGCACATTTAACATGGCATCGCCGCTCATTTCTTTGGTGACATACTTAATTGCGCCACCAATGGTATTTTTACCATACAGCGTCCCTTGTGGACCACGAAGTACTTCGATTTGTTGTACGTCTAGTAGGTCGAGTACCGCACCTTGTGGACGCGCTAAATAGACGTCGTCAATATAGATACCGACACCAGGCTCATAGCCCCACAGTGGATCTTGCTGACCTACGCCACGAATAAATGCAGTAATGGTTGAGTTAGTACCACGGCTTGCTTGTAGTGTGGTGTTAGGTGAAAACTGCTGAACTTCGGTCATCACTGATATGCCATTTTCAGCCAGCTCTTCAGCACCAATTGAGGTCACTGCAACAGGTACTTCTTGTAGGTTTTCAACGGTTTTACGCGCTGTTACCTGAATGCGTTCAAGTTCACCTTTCTTGGCTGCAGGTTCTGCTTGATCAGCTGCTTGCGCATTCACACCTGCTAAAGCAAGGGAGACTGCCAGAGTAAGTGGCGCGACTTTTGGGTTAAGCTTTATCATGTTGTATTCCTTGTTATTGTTGTCATTTGTCTTGTGGCCACTCACGATGATGTTGCCTAAGACTCATAATATTTGCCCGTGTCACCTGTCAGTTAATGTAGAAGATAGTTGCGAAAAATGAATTAGTACCATAGTGCTATACCCGCTATAGGCCTTTATTTATCAAGCTTTTAAGCTATTTTTAAAGCAGATAGTACCTTAGTGTTATGTCTTTTTTTGGCGCTTAAGGTAAGACTGAATGCATTATTCCGATGTCACCTCATCTGTTTAATAACAATAATTATAGGAATGTCTATGCTGAGCATGATAGGACTGTTAGGCGGTTTAATACTGCTGATCATTTTAACGTTGCGTGGGGTAAATTTATTTATTGCCGCGCCAATCTGTGCGCTACTTGTCGCACTCAGTAGTGGCATGGCTATTTTTCCTGTGTCGGCTGACTCAAACTTTATCAATGCCTATATGGACGGCTTTGCTGGTTTCTTAAGTGCGTGGTTCTTTATGTTCTTGCTGGGATCTTTATTCGGTAAGTTTATGGAAGACACGGGTGCGGCAGACAGTGTGGCAAGTTATATTGTGGGTAAACTAGGCATGAAGCACGCGGTGCTTGCTGTGGTGATTGCGTGTGCTGTATTAACGTATGGTGGCGTTAGCGTGTTTATCGTAGCGTTTTCTGTCTACCCAATGGCACTTAGTTTGTTTAAAGATGCCAATTTACCGCGCCGTTTTATTCCAGCGACCCTCGCATTTGGCTCAGTGACCTTTACCATGACCTCGGCTGGTTCACCTGAAATCCAAAACTGGATCCCCGTGAAGCACTTAGGTACCTCGCCTTATGCTGCATGGGAAGTGAGTTTAGTGGTGGCTATTTTCATGGCTATAGCAGGGTATTTTTGGTTAAACAAAATGATCAAAAAAGCGGTGGCTAATGGCGAAACTTTTGAAGCGCGTGATGACGACCCGGTAATAATTGAACGCCGTCGCCCGCACCCAATTACGGGTGTGATCCCTTTGATTGTGGTACTGCTTTTATCATTTACTTTACACGATGTGTTACAGCAAACAGCATTGATCGTTGCGTTGCTGGGAGGGGTGTTAAGTATTGTGATTATTAACTTTAAGCATTTTCACGATATGGGGAATGCCATTAATGTGGGCACAACCGGGGCATTGGTCGCCATTGGTAATACCGCAGCAGTTGTTGGTTTTGGTGCGGTGGCTAAGGTGTCACCTGCGTTTACTGCTGCTGTGGATGTAATGACGCATATGCCTGGTAATGAACTTGTAGGGGCTGCGGTTGCCGTGAGTGTCATTGCGGGTTTAACTGGTTCGGCTTCTGGCGGGCAAGCCATTGCATTACCCCTTGTCGCACCTGGGTATTTAGATATGGGTGTGAACCCAGAGCAACTACACCGTGTGGTGGCAATTAGCTCGGGCGCACTCGACACCTTGCCGCATAATGGCTATGTGGTAACGACCATACGCGCTATCTGTAAAGAAACGCATCAACGCGCTTATTGGTCAATGGCAGCGCTAACAGCGGTTATTCCGCTCATAGGTGTGGCATTGGCACTTGGACTCTTTATTTTATTTTAAGGAACAGCAATGAAAACTAAATTAATAATGTTGCTATGGTTGGTTGTATTTAGTTGCACAGCGTTTGCTGCTGATAACACACCACCTCAGACAATGCTGGTAGAAAAACAGCATTTTACGACAAAGGACTTTACCACTGTCTCTGGCGTGACTTTACCTAAAGTCGATATTGGTTGGGAAAGTTACGGTAAATTAAATGCCAACAAAGATAATGTGATTTTAATTACCCATTATTTTTCGGGTACCTCACATGCTGCAGGTAAATATAAAGCAGATGATGCATTACCAGGGTATTGGGATGCGATCATCGGCCCAGGTAAGGCGATTGATACTAATAAATATTTTGTGATCAGTTCAGACACCTTAGTGAATGCGAATTGGCACGATTCTAATGTGATCACCACAGGTCCAGCATCGATTAACCCAAAAACGGGTAAACCCTATGGTTTGGATTTTCCTGTTGTGACAATCACTGACTTTGTTAATGTGCAAAAGCGTTTATTAGACAGCCTAGGCATTAATAAATTACATGCAGTAATGGGCGCATCTATGGGCTCGTTTCAAGCGCTTGAATGGGCAACACGTTACCCCGATAAAGTAGAGCGTTTAATTCATGTTATTGGTGCGGCAACGATGGACGCATGGACTGTCGCAGCACTTGAAAAATGGGCTTTACCAATTCGCCTTGATAAAAATTGGCAACAAGGTAATTACTATGGCAAAGAGCGCCCGTTAGAGGGGCTTGCTGCAACCATGCTCAATATCACTCAAGATGCAATGCACCCGATTATTTACAATGCCAGTTTCCCAGATTTTAACGTTCTAGATGACGGGGCATTAAAAGACATTCGCACTTTGCCTAAATTAAACCAAGTGCTTGCACAGCGTGCAATGGCGCGTGCGCAAACTCAAGATGCGAACCATGTATTGTATTTGGTCCGGGCATCACAATTATTTACGGCGGGTATGCAAAGTGATTTAACCAGTGCACTTAAAAACGTATCTGCAAAAACCTTACTGCTTCCTGCAAGTAACGACTTATTGCTACGCCCTGAAAACATGCGCGCTGTGTATGAAACCATGAAAGCGCAAGGTAAAGATGTCACGCTTTCTGAAATCGAAGGCGGTTGGGGGCACCTTGATGGCCTGTTCTCAATTGCGCCTAAGGCGCAGCTTATCAGTGAGTTTTTAGAGGAGTAACCCGATGAGCAAAACAGTTTTAATTACCGGTGCTGCCAGTGGTATTGGGCTGTATATTGCCCAGCAACTTGCGATGCAAGGGCATACCATTATTGTCACTGATTTAAATCAACATGCGGCGCAGCAAGCAGCAGCAGGAATTGTAGAGCAAGGCGGCAGCGCTGAAGGCTATGCACTGAATGTGGCAGACAGCACTGCGATAGAGCAATTTTTCACTGAGCTAAATCAGCCGATTGATGTTCTTATTAATAATGCGGGTATCCAGCATGTTGCCAAGCTTGAAGACTTTCCGGCAGATAAATGGCAGTTTTTACAACAGGTAATGCTTGTTGGTCCGGCAATGATGACCAAAGCGGTATTGCCGCGTATGCGTAAGCAAGATTTTGGTCGCATCATTAACATTGGCTCAATTCATGCCATGGTCGCCTCTAAGTATAAGTCGGCTTATATCGCCGCAAAACATGGCTTAATTGGCTTTGCAAAAACCATGGCACTCGAAACTGGCGATGCCAACATCACGATTAATACGGTGTGTCCGGCCTATGTGAAAACCCCGCTGGTGGAGCAGCAAATAGCGTCTCAAGCGAAAGAACATGGCATTTCTGAGCAGCAAGTGATCGACACCATTATGCTTGCTCCTATGCCGAAAAAGGCATTTATCGGCTTAGATGAAATACTGCATACCGTGAGCTTTTTAATGGCGGATGCAGCAAGAAACATTACTGCGCAAGCAATCGCCATTGATGGCGGTTGGACAGCACAATAGGAGGAGCCCATGGCTGGTTTTGATAAAGTAGTAACAACGTATAGTGATGCTATGGCAGGCCTTGAAGATGGCATGACTGTCATCGCTGGCGGCTTTGGCTTATGTGGTATTCCCGAAGGTCTAATTGCTGAAATTAAACGTCAAGGCACGCGTGATTTAACCGTGGTGTCGAATAACTGCGGCGTAGATGGTTTTGGCTTAGGTGTGTTGCTCGAAGACAAGCAGATCCGCAAAATGGTGGCCTCGTATGTCGGCGAAAACGCGTTATTTGAGCAGCAATTATTAAACGGTGAGCTTGAGGTTGAGCTCACACCGCAAGGCACCTTAGCTGAAAAAATGCGTGCTGGTGGTGCGGGTATTCCTGCATTTTATACCGCGACGGGTGTGGGTACACCGGTCGCTGAGGGTAAAGAAACCCGCAATATTAATGGTCGCGATTATTTATTAGAGCCAAGTATTACGGGTGACTTTGCGATAGTAAAAGCGTGGAAAGCAGACCGTTACGGCAATTGTATTTATCGACATACGGCAATGAATTTTAACCCGATGGCGGCAACCGCGGGCAAAATTACGGTTCTTGAAGTTGAAGAAATCGTTGAGCCAGGGGTGCTTGAGCCAAGTCAAATTCACACACCGGGTATCTATATTGACCGCGTGATTAAAGGTGAATTTGAAAAACGCATCGAGAAAGTTACCACTAAGCAAGAGAGTCAATAAGGAGCACGCAGATGGCATTATCACGAGAACAAATCGCTAAACGCGTGGCGATGGAATTACAAGACGGTTACTACGTTAATTTAGGCATTGGTATTCCAACCTTAGTCGCGAATTATGTCCCTGATGGCATCGAAGTGATGCTGCAATCAGAAAATGGCTTGCTCGGTATGGGGCCCTACCCAAGCGCAGACCAAGTTGATGCCGATATGATCAACGCCGGTAAAGAAACGGTCACTGCGGCAACGGGGGCGGCTATTTTTAACTCTGCAGAAAGCTTTGCCATGATCCGCGGTGGGCATGTTGATTTAACGGTACTGGGTGCCTTTGAAGTTGACCAAAACGGTAACATTGCCAGTTGGATGATCCCGAAAAAGTTAGTTAAAGGCATGGGAGGCGCAATGGATTTAGTGGCCGGTGCTAAAAACATTATTTGCACCATGACGCACGCCAATAAACACGGTGAATCAAAGCTACTAACAGAGTGTAGTTTACCGCTCACTGGTGTTGGTTGTATTAATAAAGTGATCACCGATTTAGCGTTATTAGAAATTAAAGACGGTGCATTTCATTTATTAGAGCGTGCCCCAGGTGTTTCGGTTGATGAGATTATTGCAAAGACACAAGGCAAACTTATTGTCTCGGGTGAGATTCCTGAGATGGCATTTGATTAGGCGTTTTTTCGCATTATTTCGAATCTCTTTTTATTTTTGGAGACATAAAATGACTCCTTGGCACCTTAACATCACTTTAACGGCACTTTAAAAAGTGCCGCTTATCCTTTGCATATAAAAATTTTATAAAATTGATTGCATTTTAAGCGACTTCTATGGTGATGTTCGCTTTAAGTAATGCTATACTCCCGCCGAATAATTTTTCGACTTTATTAAGAGTAAAATAATGGCAGATTTATCGAAGTACAGAAATATTGGTATTTTCGCCCACGTTGACGCGGGTAAAACTACCACCACTGAGCGTATCCTTAAGCTTACGGGTAAAATTCATAAGACTGGTGAGGTACACGACGGTGAGTCTACTACTGACTTCATGGAACAAGAAGCTGAGCGCGGTATTACAATCCAATCAGCAGCTGTAACTTGTGAGTGGAAAGGCCACCGCTTAAACGTTATCGATACTCCGGGACACGTTGACTTCACAGTAGAAGTATACCGTTCACTTAAAGTACTAGACGGTGGTATCGGTGTATTCTGTGGTTCTGGTGGTGTTGAGCCACAGTCAGAAACTAACTGGCGTTATGCGAACGAATCAGAAGTTGCACGTGTAATCTTCGTAAACAAACTAGACCGTATGGGTGCTGACTTCTACCGCGTAGTTGGTCAAGTAGAAAAAGTACTTGGTGCTAACCCACTAGTTATGACTTTACCAATCGGTATCGAAGACCAATTCTGTGGTGTTGTAGACGTACTTGAGAAAAAAGCATACGTTTGGGACGAGACAGGTCTTCCTGAAAACTACGAAGTACAAGACGTTCCAGCTGACATGGTAGACAAAGTTGAAGAATACCATGAGATGCTAATCGAGTCTGCTGTTGAGCAAGACGATGAGCTAATGGAAGCGTACATGGAAGGTGAAATGCCTTCATTAGAAGAAATCAAGCGTTGTATCCGTAAAGGTACTCGTGATCTTGCGTTCTTCCCAACGTTCTGTGGTTCTGCATTCAAAAACAAAGGTATGCAATTAGTACTAGACGCGGTTGTAGATTACCTACCTGCGCCTACAGAAGTTGATCCACAGCCTCTAACTGATCCAGAAACAGGTGAAGCGACAGGTGAAGTAGCAACAGTTTCTGCTGATGAGCCACTTAAAGCGCTAGCGTTCAAAATCATGGACGACCGTTTCGGTGCACTTACATTCATCCGTATCTACTCAGGTCGTATGAAAAAAGGTGACACAGTACTTAACTCAGCAACAGGTAAAACTGAGCGTATCGGCCGTATGGTTGAGATGCAAGCTAACGACCGTAACGAGATCTCTGAAGCGCAAGCGGGTGACATCATCGCTGTTGTTGGTATGAAGAACGTTCAAACTGGTCACACGCTTTGTGATCCTAAGCACGAATGTACACTTGAAGCGATGATCTTCCCTGATCCAGTTATCTCAATCGCTGTTGCGCCTAAAGACAAAGGCGGTAACGAGAAGATGGGTATCGCGATCGGTAAGATGGTTGCAGAAGATCCTTCATTCCAAGTTGAAACTGACGAAGATTCAGGCGAAACCATCCTTAAAGGTATGGGTGAGCTTCACTTAGATATCAAAGTAGATATCCTTAAGCGTACTTACGGCGTAGACCTAGTTGTTGGTCAACCTCAGGTTGCTTACCGTGAAACTATCACGAAAGAAATCGAAGATAGCTACACGCACAAGAAACAATCTGGTGGTTCTGGTCAATTCGGTAAAATTGATTACCGCATCAAGCCAGGTGAGCCTAACTCAGGTTTCACATTCACGTCTTCAGTTGTTGGTGGTAACGTTCCTAAGGAATTCTGGCCTGCAGTTGAGAAAGGCTTTAAGTCTATGATGGATGAAGGTGTTCTAGCTGGCTTCCCAGTATTAGACGTTGAAGTAGAACTTTTCGACGGTGCTTTCCACGCAGTTGACTCATCAGCAATCGCGTTCGAAATCGCTGCTAAAGGCGCTTTCCGTCAGTCTATCCCTAAAGCGGGTGCACAACTTCTTGAGCCAATCATGAAAGTTGACGTGTTCACACCAGAAGACAACGTAGGTGACGTAATCGGTGACCTTAACCGTCGTCGTGGTATGATCAAAGACCAAGAAGCAGGCGCAATGGGCGTTCGCATCAAGGGTGAAGTACCACTTTCTGAAATGTTCGGTTACATCGGTCACTTACGTACTATTACGTCTGGTCGTGGTCAGTTCTCTATGGAGTTCTCACACTACGCACCATGTCCACAAAACGTAGCTGAAACTGTAATCGCTGCAGAAAAAGAGAAAAAAGCTGCTAAGTAATTAGCCTTTTAACTTCTTAAAAAAACCCGCACTTGTTGCGGGTTTTTTATTGCCCGCCAAGCACGATTACAAATAACACATCTAAATTAATCTTCTATTCAGTGCTTCTTTATTAATGTTCCCAATATGATCACGACTTTTAGTATTGGTTTTATTTTCATAATTACCAAATAAGTACTAAGTGGTTTGATGTGCATGATTTTTGTACAAATTTATTTTTAATCTAAAAAGCTATGCTTTTTAGTAAGTTGTGAATTAATCATTTTGTTCTAGTCTAAAAGTCTTATTCTGTACCTTGTGTACCTTTTTTGAACGGTGTAGAATTGCCTTGCGAATGATTAGTTAATCATTTTGTATTAAAAGTCCTGCTTATTTTTATTAAAAATTAAAGATATATTCTCATGAAAACGATTAAGTTAAGTCCAAATTGGACCGTACAGGGAAGCAAGTTAGTGCTGGCTAGTCTTGTTGCATTTAGTGTTAACATTATTGGTACGTCATTACTGATGTTTATTTTGCCAGTTTTACTGTTTATCACGGTATTAAACTTTTTGCAGATCCGTTTTTTACACTGCTACAAAGCAGGCATTTGCTATTCTCGTGGTTTTGGTAAGCGTTATATAAATGCTGAAGAGATTAAAGCCATTGAGTTTAAGAAAGTGGCCTTTCTTACGGTGTTTAAGATTAGCCTTGAGAATGGTGAAAAATACCATTTTAGTAATTGGCAAATTAATGAAGAGCAGCAATTAGCAATTACGAAGTTGTATAAAGTAAACAAAGGCTCTAGTACATTTAAGGCACATGTAGAGTGTAAGGCTTAAATCGCAGGATGAATAAAGGCCGCAATTGCGGCCTTTTTAATGTTTATGCTTTAAAGCGGCGGCGTACAGCCACGAAAGGTAAAGCAAGTAAACTCAGCCAGCCAAATGAGCCAGAATCGTCTTCGTCTTCATCGTCAGCTTCATCATTTTTCACATTGATGTAAAGTAGTTGCGCTTCCGATAAGTTACCTGCGCTATCTTCAGCGCGGATCATAAGTGTTAGTTTATTTTCGAACTCATAATCAAGTTCTTTCGTAAGGCTGATTTGACCGAGTGCGTCGATTGATATCGCATCTGCGTTTTCACCAGAAACAATGAATTTTACAACAGGCGTATACTCAGCATCAGCATCGCTGAATTCAAGTTGGCCAATGACAGTACCAATCGCGCTATTTTCAAGTACTTCAAAAGCTTGCTCTGGGCTTATCACTGGGGCTTGTGGCTCAGGAATAGGCTCTGGTGCTGGCTCTGATTTAATATCAATGATGACTGGGTCATGATCCGATGCTCGATAAGCATTGTCTGCATAGAGGCTTGCTTGTTGAGTTGATGACTTGTATTCAAGATTATAGTCTAAGCTAATTGGCTCATCGGCATTGATATGCCAATCTGTCGCTGCAACTACTTTACCAAGCAGTGATTCAGATACTAATGCATGATCAAGGCTACCAATACGACCAGAGAAGCTATAAGAATAACCTAATGTGTTACCATCTAACTCTGTAACAGCACTCTTAAGGCCTTTGTCTGCAAATGCACGGATAGGGTCTTCCATGGCATAAGCGTTCATATCGCCAACCAAAATGACATCGTCATCTGCGACACCCGTAGGATGAGTGGCTAACCAATCTGCATAGGCATTGGCACCCGCAACTCGAATTTCATTCCAACATGCTTGGCCATCGCCTAAATCTGCATTATTGCCTTCGGCACTGCCACAGCCACCTTTTGATTTTAAATGCGCAACAGCAACAGTGAAAACCTCTTCTGTTTCTAGCGATTTAAAACTTTGTGCAATTGGCGGACGATTACTGTAATCAAATGGTGCAACCGTAGTATGCGCGGCTGTGCCAACCTCGGTTACTTTATTTGCACGATAGATAATTGCCGTTGTAATCGCGTCAGTGCCTACTTGTGGGACGTTAAAGTCAACAAAAGCATAACTGTTGTTTACGTCTTCATCATTGAGTGCTGCGACTAGGCTGGCGATAGCGCTATTTTCACCAAAGCCATCGTTTTCGATTTCCATTAAGCCAATCACATCTGCCTGAATTGCAGTGATTGCACTGACGATTTTCGCTTGTTGACGAATAAACTCTTCTTCACTGTCTGCACCGCGGCTAGTAGGGAAACCTGCACCTTGGCCATCACCATTGAAGTAGTTCAGTACATTGAAACTAGCAACACGTAAATCTGCACCTTCGGCCAGCTCAGGAGCGTCTGCACGTGGATTTGTTGCTGTAAAACTAGGTTGCACAGTCGGGTGAATACGGTAACGGTCAAAGCTGTAACCCATTACACCGGTGATAGAATTTACTGTATCGCCTAAACGCAGAGTATTATAAGCATCGAGGCCCGTGCCAGGATAAGCAATTGGATCACGGTTTTGTTTGGTTGAACCATCATCAATTAAGATTTGCTTCTTCAGGTTTTCAGCTTCAATTGCATTCGCAGCATCACCTGGGAGCGCAACTTGCGTGCCTTGGTATAAACGCTCAGTACCTAAGTCA
Source organism: Pseudoalteromonas sp. MB41 (assembly GCF_020966275.1). NCBI lineage: Bacteria > Pseudomonadati > Pseudomonadota > Gammaproteobacteria > Alteromonadales > Pseudoalteromonadaceae > Pseudoalteromonas > Pseudoalteromonas sp. MB41. Next base: position 113,715 of record NZ_JAJJZF010000010.1, read on the forward strand.
ACTTCGCCGTAGCGGCCAAGGCCATAGTTGTTATTAACGACAAGTGGTTGAGAGAGGGTAACGAGCATACCTTCGTAAGCTTCAAGGTCTGCAACGTCAGCAACTGGCAAGGTGATAGCCGTAGCGTCGGTAGTTAAACCTGTCGCACAAATTTCTACTTGGCTAACATCACCCAGTTGTGTTGCGCTGTAGTATTCAGCCACGCTGCCTTTAACACGTACGTGGTCACCAACAGTCACATCAGTATCAGCGAAATAAACGAATACGCCTTCAGAGGTAAGTGGGTTTGCATCGATATCAGCCGCAAGTGAGCCGATGAAGAAACCTTTAAGTTGATCATCACCTTGGAAGTCAGCAGTGACTACGCCTTCAACTTCTACTTCAGTGTTAATAAGTGGGCTATCACCCCCTTCACCTTGAATGGCGCTGATTAAGGTTTTTTCTGCGCCACACACAAGTGGTGTTACTGGTTCTGGCTCAGGTGTTGGTTCACTGCTGTCACCATATAGGCCTAAGTTGCTGAAATCGTCTTGATCGAATTGTTCCCACTCTTCGCTTGGGTTAAAGCCTGCCGTTGCATCGGTACGGCCAGTGGTTACAGTCGTTTTACGACGGAGTGTTTTATTAGCCGTTGTTACTCCCCCCTCAGACCACGCTGAACCTGGATCAACACCGAGTTGACCAAAGCTATCAACAATTGCTCCGTCTTTGCTTAATACCAACGCATCATCACCATTAAAGTAGGTAATGGTTGAATCTGTATCTGCTTTTGCTATTAATTCTGCACTAGCGCCTGCATTAGCAATCACATATGTGCCATTTGCAGCAAGGGTACCGCTTAAGGTGAGGCTGTTATTAGGAGAGGCTAAGTCACCATTTCCATTTGAATACAATGAGATAGTGTAACCATCGAGTGATAACTCAGTGCTTGACGTGTTGTAAAGCTCAACAGCTTTGTTGTTGGCGCTTCCTTCAACGTATTCTGAGATGATTAAGTTGGCTGAGGCAGGCGCGCTCAGGCTTGCAATGACAAGCGCGAGCGGCGTTAATTTAGTATTTATCATTATATTTTCCCGTGTATGTATGATTAGAGTCCCAAATTGGGACACAATACTTTAAGGAAAATCTATGACAAATTGAATACAAAATGTTAATAAAAGTGAAATAATCACTGTTTTTTAGACTATTTACTTTAGGTTAGTTATTTTTTAACCACGTTGCTGCTTGTTTAGCAAAATAAGTGAGGATGCCATCGGCACCTGCACGTTTAAAGGCCAGTAAAGATTCCATGATTATTGCCTCTTCTGCAAGCCAACCATTATCAATGGCTGCTTTATGCATGGCATATTCACCGCTCACTTGATACGCAAATGTTGGTACGCCAAACTCGTCTTTCACGCGACGTACAACATCTAAATATGGCATGCCAGGTTTAACCATCACCATATCTGCACCTTCTTGTAGGTCTAACGCTACTTCACGCAAGGCTTCATCTGAATTTGCTGGATCCATTTGATAGGTTTTTTTGTCGGCACCTTTTAAATTACCTGCTGAGCCTACCGCATCACGGAATGGTCCATAATAGCTTGAAGCGTATTTAGCAGAATACGCCATGATGCGAGTATGGATATGGCCTTGCGCTTCTAATGCTTCTCGAATTGCACCGATGCGACCATCCATCATGTCAGATGGGGCGACGACATCAGCACCGGCTTCGGCATGTGAAAGTGCTTGTTTTACGAGTATTTCAGTTGTCACATCGTTAATCACATAGCCTTCGTCATCAATAATGCCGTCTTGGCCATGCACAGTGAATGGATCGAGTGCAACATCAGTGATTACACCCAGCTCTGGAAATGCTTCTTTTAGTGCACGCACAGTGCGTTGTGCAAGTGCATCTGGGTTGTAAGCTTCTTCAGCGAGCAGTGATTTTTTATCACTCGGTGTAACAGGAAAAATCGCGACAGCGGGTACACCTAATTCAACAAGCTCTTTGGCTTCTTCTAGCAATAAGTCGATAGAAAGGCGCTCAATCCCCGGCATAGATTCAATGGCTTCACGGCGGTTTTTACCTTCTAACACAAAAACAGGGAAAATAAGATCATTCACGGTTAGTTGGTTTTCAGCCATAAGGCGTCGAGAGAAATTATCACGGCGCATACGGCGCATACGTGTATATGGGAAAAGATCGAGTCCTGATTGGGCCATGCTTTTATACTCCTAGTCTGGTAGAGGATAACTTACTACGCGATTACGGCCTGTTTGCTTTGCGTGATAAAGGGCTTTGTCGGCATAGTCTGTGAATAAACTTGGTTTATTAACGTCTTCTGCAACGGCGCTGAAAACACCGGCACTGAGTGTAAATTTAATCGTTGTTCCGGCAACTATTATATCAGTGTTAGCAGCGGCTTTGCGTATTTGTTCAGCAATTATTAGGGCACCTTCAAGGGGGGTGTTAGGCAAGAGTACAACAAACTCTTCCCCACCATACCGGGCGACTTCATCGAGAGGGCGCTTTAAGTGTTCTTTAATAATATTTGCAGTCGTTTGAATGGTTTGGTCACCGGTTAAGTGGCCAAAATTGTCATTAATTGCTTTAAAATGGTCAATATCGAGCATAATGACGCTAAGCGGGGTTTGTTCCCGGCGAGAGCGGCGAATATCCATTATTAATTTCTTATCGAAATAACGGCGATTTTTCGTTTTCGTTAATGCATCTTCCATATTGAGCTGCTCAAGCTCACGATTTTTGTCTTCAAGCTCACGTAGGGTAACTTGCAGCTCAAATGTTCGCTCTTCAATGTTAGCCTCTAAATCTTGCCGAGCTTGTTCTTGAAGGGCTAAGCGCTCCCGCATTAAGGTATCTTGCGCTTTACTCTCTGCTAATGCGTTTTGTTGTGACACGACTTCGGCATCACGTTGCATCAAGAATAATTTAATAACGGCATAACATAAGCTCAGACTACAAATTAAGAAGCAAACAAACGTAAGAGAAAGCATACCAATATTTAAATTAAATGGGTTAAAGACACCTAAACCACTGTAAATAATCGCAGAGAAAAATGCAGATAAACCAATAAGGAAGGCAATGCTTGGTTGCTTGTACGCCTGGTTAAATTGCTTCATGGCAATGATGAAAAACACCAGTAGTAATACAGGCAAGCTGATTAAACACAGTGAGAGTGCAAAATGTTTAGGGAGAAACCACATTAATACTGTCATCAGTATCATGGCCCAGGCTAACCAATATTGAGTGCGACTCAGGGTTTTATTATCAGTGCTAAAAATACACCGTTGTATAGGAACAAATAGCGCACCACTTATAAAAAATAGACTCGGGATTGCCAACTGCTGGAATGTTAAACCACTCGGTTGTAAGTAGCGATACCCAAAACCATATATATAAGCAAGTGTTAACCATAATGAGGTTAGTAAAATACCTGTGTAGGCAAAGTAACGGCGTCTTGAAAAACCGTACAGGACGAGGTTAGTGATCGCCAAAGAAAGAATAAAACCAACTAATAATCCATAGAGTAAGTTAAATTTACTTTTATATTTAAGGTATTCAGACGGCTCCCATAGACTAAGTGGGACACGTAATCCGCCCTCATTCTCAACTCTTAAAAATACTTCCGTATGACTTGCTTTAGGCAAAATGAGTGGAACAAGTAAGGACTCATTCTTTATTTGCCGATTTGCAAGCGGCAGTGCGTCGCCAATTTTGGTCTTTGACAGAATGTGCCTACCTTGCACATGAAAAACACTGACTTCATCAAGAAGTGGGTTATCGATCGAGAGAATCAGAGTGAGATCATTCAAGGAGGTATTTTTTATCGATACCTTTAGCCACAAGGGTGTCAGGTTTAAGCCCAAGTTAAGAGTGTCAGCTTGATTTTTTTGCCAGTCGATATCTTTACTGATAAATGCTTGTTGCTGAGTAATAGGCTCGAGCGTGTACTCAACATTTATGATTTGTTGAGACTTAAAGTGCGAGCTAACGGCGATAGGGTTAGCCTTTAAATAATGACTGAATAAAACAACGAAGAGTACGCCACATAGTGACCATAGGCGCTTCATTTTAACCCTTTGTGGTAAATAATGTCTGAAAGTTTAGTGTAGTTTGTTTTGCCACTTCAGTAAATTCACAGCCTTTTAAGTCAGCAATTTGCTGGCATACATAGGTAAGATACTGTGGCTCGTTCCGCCGAGACTTAGGTTTAGGCTTAATGGTTCTTGGCAATAAAAAAGGGGCATCTGTTTCAATAAGCAAACGTTCTAATGGGATGTCGGGCACAAGCGCCTGTAGTTGTTCACCACGGCGTTCATCACACACCCAGCCTGTAACGCCAATATAAAGCCCAAGCGCCAGGTAATTTTGTAATGCTGATGCATCACCTGTAAAGCAATGTAATACGCCACGTACGTTGTAATCGGCTAGAATCTGAAACATATCTTCGCTGGCATCTCGCTCATGAAGATAAACAGGCATGTTAAGTGTTTCAGCAAGTGCCAGCTGTCTTCTTAAAACGCTTCGTTGTACATCACGTGGAGAAAAATCGCGATTGTAATCGAGCCCACATTCACCAATAGCAACCACCTGTGCATGGTTAACAAGTGCGCTTAGCTCACTCTCAAGTGCCTCAGTGGCTGTTTTCGCATCGTGGGGATGAACTCCGGCGGTACACAGCAGATTAAATTGCTTTGCAAGCTGTAATGAGTCATGGCTGCTTTGTAAATCACAGCCAATCAATAGCATTTGCGTTACACCCGCAGCCTCAGCTCGCTGTATGACAGCGGCGTGACGATCATCAAATTGATGATTGCTTAAGTTGACGCCAGCATCAACAAGCCGTGTGCTCATTAGTTTGTGCGCTTAACACGAATTGAGCGGTTTTGACCTTCAACTTTCAATAAAAATGAATTAAAAATACCGCGCTCAATCACGACTGTGTCATTGGCTTTTAGACGTAAACTATCTGAGCCAATTTGACGCCATTGTTGACCATTTTTCAGTTCGATGATGAGCTCGCCATACGCGGCTTTTTCAACGCTTTTAACGACGGCACTAATCTCATCATCATTGTCTTTTGTTGCTTCTTTGTGCTCTAGACCAAAATCTTCATTTTTTGTCTTAACAACTTGGTTTGATGAAGCAACTACAGCAGGTGCCGAAACTGCGGCGGCGTTTGTTACAGGCTTTTCAATTTGTTTGTTTGCTGCAGGTTTAGTCAGTGATTTACCTGCCATAATGTTGTCGTAACAAAGCAAGCGATTAAAGTCGTTTTCAACAAAAGTACAGGCTTGCAATGCTTGAATATTAATTTCGTTAGCGTGCGTTGTGCCTGCAACTGTAAGTAGTGCAATAAAGGGAATTAGTTGTTTTTTCATTTATTCCTCTGATTCCTGTTGGGGTTTGGCGGTATAAAATGCAGCCAAAATTAAGCCTAACTCAAATAACAACAGCATGGGTAATGCTAATAATGTTTGTGACAATACATCGGGTGGGGTTAAGAACATGGCTACCACGAACACACCGACCACGATATATGGGCGTTTCTCTTTTAAGCTTTTAGTGGTTGTCGCACCGCTCCAGCATAACAGCATAATGGCAACTGGTATTTCAAAAGCAATGCCAAATGCATAGAAAAGCTTAATAACAAAGCTTAGATAGCTGCCTATGTCAGGGGCTAAGGTCATCATCTCGGGACCTGCTGCAGTGAAAAAAGCCAGTATCATTGGCAGCACGACGAAATAACAAAAGCTGACCCCACCATAAAATAAAAACACACTTGAAATCAAAATGGGTACTAACATTTTTTTCTCATTTTGATACAAGCCGGGTGCGATAAACCCCCAAACTTGGTGCAATATCATGGGTATGGCAATTAAAAAAGCTAAAAACAGAGTAAGTTTAATCGGAACTATAACAACAGAAGTAACATCTGTAGCAATCATGCTTGTGTTACTGGGTAAGTTTGATACTAAGGGTGCAGATATAAAATCATAAATATCGTACATAAAAAATATCAAGACGATAAATACCAGCAAAGTGCTTAGGAGCGCTTTCATGAGTCGATTTCGTAACTCAATTAAATGGCCCACAAAGCCTGAATGAGCTTGCTCAGTCATAGTGTTATAAATACTCTCTAAAATGGACAACTAAAAGAAAAATTAATTTCATTTTTTTTCACTGTTTTCAACTTTCGTTTCTTCTTGGTTGTCTTTTTTGTAGCTGTGGGTGACAGACTGTGCTGCTTTTTGCAGTTCGTTCACAGAGTCTTGCAGTTCAGGTGATAACTCTTTTAAGTTTTGCTGCTCTGCTTTTTTTAAGTTTTCATGAAGTTCATGGACACGGAGTTCTTCGTTTACTTCAGCTTTCACTGAGTTGGCAACTGACTTAAGCGTTTTCATCCAGCGACTAACGGTGCGTATTGCGACAGGCAAGCGCTCAGGCCCTAAGACAATTAGGCCTACAATCAGTACGACAACAAGTTCCCACATCCCCATATTGATTAAACCTTATGGTCGTCTTTGCTTTTTTCTGCGGTCTCTTTGCTTTGCGTATTAGACGCTTGCTCGATCTGCTCGTTGTTGCTGCTGGTTTTATCGTCTTCAGACACGGCTTTTTTAAAGCCTTTTACTGCACTGCCCAAGTCGCCACCAATGCCACGTAATTTTTTAGTGCCAAATAACAATACAATAATTGCTAAGATAATGACTAATTGCCAAATACTGATACCACTAAGCATGGGTTACTCCATATTTTATCAAATTGATTGAATGTACTTGTTTTGATTATACTCACCAAAACATAAATAGCACTTAGTTTATGCGCTGCGCCAAGCTGCAATAAAACCAACCACAGCAAGTCCTGTTGTGATGCCTGCTGCAATTAGGTCATCCTGTAAATAACACAGTCCCGACACAATAAAGCAACTGCCCGCAAAAATGCTCAGGAGCAGAGGTTTTGACGACGACTCCTGCGGCAATTGTACAGGTTGTTGATGACGCTTTAAGTTTTGATAGATTAAATCGGGTAATTCAGGCATTTTTTCAGCCCAGAATGGTAAGTTCGCGTACATTTTTTTCATCACTGCAAGCGGACCCACTTGTTCTTTAACCCATTCTTCTAAAAATGGCTTAGCGGTTTTCCACAGATCAAGCTGCGGATAAAGTTGCCTGCCAAGACCTTCAACATATAACAGTGTCTTCTGTAATAACACCAATTGCGGTTGAACCTGCATATTAAAGCGACGTGCGGTATTAAATAAATTAACCAGTACGTGACCAAATGAAATTTCAGCCAGTGGTTTATTGAAAATGGGCTCACATACTGTGCGAATCGCAAACTCGAATTCTTCAATACTGGTATCTGCGGGGACCCACCCCGAATCAACATGCAGCTGCGCTACTTGGCGGTAATCACGATTAAAAAAGGCAATAAAGTTTTCTGCAAGGTAACGTTTATCTTCTCTATTTAAGGTGCCGACAATGCCGCAATCAATGCCAATATATTGAGGGTTATGGGGCGTCTCGCGAGAAACAAAAATATTGCCCGGATGCATATCTGCATGGAAAAAGCTGTCGCGGAAGACTTGTGTAAAGAAGACCTCGACACCGCGTTCAGCGAGTAATTGCATATTGGTGTTTTGTGCAAGGAGCGCTTCGGTATCAGAGACAGGAATACCATAAATACGCTCCATAACTAAGACATTACTGCGGCTATAATCGCTGTAAACAAAGGGAATATAGAGAGAATCTGAGCCCTCGAAGTTGCGACGTAATTGAATGGCATTCGCGCCTTCGCGCATTAAGTCGAGCTCATCTAGTAAGGTTTTCTTGTACTCATTTACCACCTCAATAGGGCGCAAACGTTTGGCTTCTTTTAAAAGTTTTGCAACGAGCTTAGCGACCTTTTGCATCAGCATTAAGTCGGCGTCTATCTGCTCTTTAATATTAGGGCGAATAACTTTAATAACGACATTTTGCTCTTCACCATGCTCATCTAGCAAGGTTGCCGTATGCACTTGTGCAATGGATGCTGACGCGAGAGGGGTTTGCGAAAAGTCATTAAAAAGCTCACTAATGTCATTTATACCAAGCGCTTTTTCAATCAGTTGCTGAGCAAGCTCTCCTTCGAAGGGCTCAACTTGGTCTTGTAACAAAGCCAGTTCAAGCGCAATATCATGCGGTAATAAATCGCGGCGTGTAGAGAGCATTTGCCCAAACTTAATCCACACAGGCCCTAACTCTTGTAAGGCTAAGCGTAAACGCATCCCCGCAGGTTTATCTTTATGTTGATTGCGTAACCAAAATAAACTGCCTCGCGCTAATGTGGCAAACCAAGGTATTTTTTTACGTGGGATCAGTTCGTCTAAGCCGAAGCTCAGTAATGTTTTTGTGATGTAATACAGACGAGCAGTTGACACACAATATCCTTAGCGCACTAGCATGACTTTAATAAGGCGTTTATTCGCATCTCGAGTTGAGACACTTGGTTCTTTAATTGGCGGTTCTGTTGCTTAAACTCAGCCAGTTCAAGTGGGTGAATTGTCACTGCAAGCTCGTCTTGGCATAAGGTGGTCAGTGTATTTTCGAGTTTATTTTTTACGTTCACACCGTGACGTTTCATTGCTTGCAAAGACAGCCATAGCTGCTGTGCTGGTGCGTCGCCAATATAACGTGAAAAATGCTCTGGCCAATCAATATTAAGTGCAGCAAAGGCATTACTAAAGCCTTGAGCTATGTGTAAATCGCCTTGTAAATCTAATTTATCTTGGCGGATTAACTGGGTTAGCATTGCTGGATTTTTCAGCGTGAGCAGAGTGTCAATATCAGCACTGATCATGCAGTCGAAGTGATGCTCTGCAGTGCTATATAAGTGTATTTGCTCATCACTGTATACGCATAAAATGCGCTGTTGCCAATCACGGATCTCAATCAGTAATTGCTTGTCTGAAATAGCCGCTAGGTTGTCCTTTAGAGACGAGTCTAGCTGCAAAACATGATTAATGATTCGTTCTACCAGTGATAACAGAGCATTTGCTAACATCGCGTTACCTACTTAATCTGTTTAATTTTAGTATTTAAAACCACGGTGTAAGGCGACAATACCGCCGGTGAGGTTTTGATAGCTAGTGTGTTCGAAGCCCGCATCTTCCATCATGCTTTTCAGCGTTTCTTGGTCTGGGTGCATACGAATCGATTCGGCTAGGTACTGGTAAGATTCGCTATCATTTGCAACTAGTTGCCCCATTTTTGGCAAAATATTGAATGAATAAAAATCGTACGCTTTGCTGAGCGCTTCATGTTCTGGTTTAGAAAATTCAAGAACGAGTAAACGACCACCTGGTTTAAGGATGCGGTACATTGAGCGCAGCGCTTTGTCTTTGTCAGTTACGTTACGAAGACCAAATGCGATGGTGATTAAATCAAAGCTGTTATCAGGGAATGGCAGCGCTTCAGCATTCATTTGTACGTATTCAATATTGCCTACTCGGCCTAGGTTACGTAACTTTTCACGGCCGACTTTTAGCATTGAAGAGTTGATATCACCCAAGATTACTTGACCTGTTTCACCGACGAGTTGGCTAAACTTCGACGTTAAATCGCCAGTACCGCCTGCAAGGTCTAATACGTAATGGCCTTTGCGAACACCAGAGCTGGCAATTGTTTGACGCTTCCATAAACGATGAATACCGAACGACATAAGATCATTCATAACGTCATATTTTGCAGCGACTGAGTGGAATACATCTGCAACCATAGATGCTTTGTCGTTTTCAGCAACAGTTTTATAGCCAAAATGCGTGGTCTTTTGTTGATTCTCGTTCATGATTTGTCTCTATCGTGGCAATAAAGACTAGTGTACTTGATTGTAGCTGTGGGGTGCAATTTGATTATAACTAAATCATCAGATTAGCATTGGCTTTTATGATTTAGCGCAGGTTTATTGGCCGGCAATAAAACTGCTTTGACCTAGTGACTTTGCTTTCGCAGCAGCAAGCGAAGCTTTGCGGACTAAGCTGTTGAAGTCGTCTTCATCTTGATGTTTAGCAATCCCTAAAGCAAGATGAATAGCGGGTAGTTTTGTGCCATTCTTTGAACTAATAAAGCGCAGCTTTTCAACACCATTACGCACTTTTTCAGCAATTAAATTAGCCGTCTCAGGCTCAATATCAGCCAGTAAAATAGTAAATTCATCTTTGCCAGTGCGCCCTGGTAAACCACTTTCAAGGACATATTTTTGCACTTGTTTGGCGACCTTATTCAAGATCACCTCGCCAATGACATCACCGTAATTATTGATGAAGTGCTCAAGGTTTTCTATTTGAATCGCAATGGCGCACACCGCTTTTCTTTGACCAAGCCACAATTGTGTTTGTTGATTTAAATAATGACGTTTATACAAACCAGTTTGCTGATCGGTGATGTGCTGTTTACGAAGTTGGGTGAGTTGTTTTTGGGTCTTATCTTGTAGTGCTTTGGCTTTTGCGATTTCTTGTTTAAATTGGCGATGTTGAGCCAGTAAATGTTCTGATTGTTTACTGAGCATTTTTAGCGCATGACGTGTTTGTTCTAAGTTGTTTTCGTCAATGGCGTGTACACAATCACTAATTTGTTCAGTAAAGCGAACAATATTTTGTTCATTATTGTTTGCATTGCGCGTTAGTGTGCCCAGAACAGAATCAACATTACGTACAATCGCTGTTTTCATTTTATGGCCTTGCTCCATAAAATCAAAATACAGTTGCTCTATAAAGATACTGTCGATCGGCTTTTTTTGCGCGATGGCGCGATCCAGTGCGGCATTAAGTTTTAGATTAGACTGGCTGACATATGTATATACAACCTGGTAATTAAGTGGTGACGGCGGTAATGCATGATGTTCTAAAAAGATACATACCTTTGTCATTTTTTCTTGAGCAATAGCCATGGAATCATGGAACATCATTTTTTCAATACCACTAAATACGCATAACAACCAATTAATCATCTCTTCCGTAAGGTTTAATTGCATCCAAGCACCTTATATAAACCCGCATAACACGTAATCACGAGAGATAAAACTTGGCGCTAATTGTGTTAAAAGCGTCTGTTTTACGGCTGTATCAAAGCAGAAAAGTTGCTGAGTTGAACTCATTAACGAAACGTTTGCCGTACCTCAAAATGGATCACTTAATTAAGCGAATGGGTATTACAGTAATCTGTAATCTGTCTATTTAAAAGCAAAATCGCTAATTTTGGAACTTAAATTTGTTTCGTTTGGGTCTAATAGCTGATTTTCTCAGCAACTTTAACAAGTGTAATTAAAAATTGCTTAAAGCCTGCTCATTCATGCATTTATAGTGATGTTAATTTGAGCGTATTAAACCGCTGCTTGGTCGCATTTGTTTGGGTTTTAGTGTGAGCTACGCTACTTTATCTCTATTGTTTAAAACGAATAAGAATCCTATGAAACAAACACTATCGCGAACGTTAAACCGTTCTTTAATAGCCATTGCTTTAGCGTGTACTTTAAGTGCGTGCCAGGTAACCACTGTTGATGCAGATCAGCAGTTTAATCAGGTTGCAGAAAATGTGGTCAATTACCGTGAAAGTATCAGCCCTTATGGTAAAGAAAACGGCGTTAATGGTTATTTATTAGCAAATTTATCTGCTGAGTTTTTAGAACAAAAATACCAAAAAAATACCGAACTCCTTGCAGAGCTAGATGCCATCGACCGCGATAAATTGTCGGAAGAAAATCGTATAAATTTAACGATTTTACGTGGCCAAGTACAAAATAGTGTTGATGAATATGTGTTTAATACCCACTACATGCCGTTAACGTCTGAATATGGCTTTCATTCGAGCCTCTCATTTATGATCTCAAGCTCCGATTACACGAAAGCGAAAGATTACGACGTTTATCTTGCCAAACTGCAGCAAATTCCCCGCTTTTTTCAGCAAAACATTGGCTGGATGCGTAAGGGCCTTGAGGTTGGATTAACGCAACCGCAAGCCGTTTTAGAGGGTTATCAAGATTCGATTACAGCATATATAGTTGATGATGCGACACAATCTGAGTTTTATAAACCCTTTTTAAAAAATACTGCAGGGCTCAGTGAGAGCGAATTTTTACAGCGTCAACAACAGGCACAAAAGATTATAAAAGAACAGGTGATTCCTGCATACCAAGGCTACCTGACTTTCTTTAATAACGAATACCAACCGGGTGCTCGTAAAGAGATTGGTATTTCGAGTACGCCTAACGGCAAAGCATTTTATGAAAACCGTGCGAAGTACTACACAACAACAGATATGACGCCAAAAGAAATCCATGAATTGGGTTTGCAAGAGGTCGCGCGTATCCGTGCAGAAATGGATAAAATCATTAAAGAGGTTGGTTTTGAAGGCAGCTTTGCCGACTTTGTGCATTTTTTGCGTACAGATCCGCAGTTTTATGCCAAAACGCCTGAAGAATTATTAAAAGAAGCGTCTTACATTGCTAAAAAAATGGACGCACAGCTTCCTAAACTATTCCATACGTTACCAAGAATGCCTTACGGTGTTGCACCAGTGCCAGCTAGCATTGCGCCTAAATACACCACGGGGCGTTATTCGGGATCACGCCGTGACGACCAAGCGGGCTATTACTGGGTCAATACTTATGCGCTTGATAAACGTCCTTTGTATGTACTTGAAGCGTTAACTCTGCACGAAGCTGTGCCAGGACATCACTTACAAATTTCATTAAATTCAGAGCTGGAATCGCTACCAAGCTATCGTCGTAATGCGTATTTGTCGGCATTTGGTGAAGGTTGGGGGCTATATTCTGAATTTTTAGGTATTGAAGCCGGTTTTTACCAAGACCCATACAGTGATTTTGGTCGATTAACTTACGAAATGTGGCGAGCTGCACGTTTAGTCGTTGATACGGGGATGCATATGTATGGTTGGAGTCGTGAGCGTGCGATGACGTTCATGAGCGAAAACACGGCGCTTTCACTGCATAATGTAAAAACAGAAACCGACCGCTACATCTCATGGCCAGCACAAGCGCTGTCTTACAAAATCGGTGAATTAACGATAAAACGCTTGCGCCATGAAGCTGAACAAGCACTGGGTCAAGATTTTGATGTGCGTGAATTCCATCACCAAATATTACGTCATGGTTCTGTGCCGATGTCGGTGCTTGAAGAGCAAATTCAACTTTATATTAAGGCTGAATTAGCAAAGCGAGCCTAAGCAATTGAGCTGATTAAAAAAGGCGTGTTTAAAACACGCCTTTTTTGTTTGTTGCGCGTATTTTAAACTGCTTATATGATTTGCAAGGACGTCATCATCACACAGGAGTCTTGAATGAGTGATTTTATAATTTTTAGTATCGATGTATTTGCCAGCTTGTTTATCTTTGCGTTAGGGATAGGGCTGTTGGTAATCATCTGTTTTTACATTAGTGATGTGACGCAGTCGAAACAGGCTATTCGTCGTAATTACCCTGTGATAGGGCGTTTTCGTTACTTTTTTGAACGCCAAGGTGAGTTTTTTCGCCAGTATTTTTTTGCGATGGACAGAGAGGAGCTTCCGTTTAACCGTGCCGATCGAAGTTGGGTCTACCGAGCAGCAAAAAATGTTGACCGTACTACGGCATTTGGTTCCACTCAAAGCTTAGAAGCCACAGGCACTGTGATGTTCATGAACTGTGCATTTCCGACGCTCGATGAAGAGGCACTCGAACCTAGTCATGTCACCTTGGGACCCTATTGTGAAAAACCTTATTCTACCAATGCATTATTTAATATTTCGGGCATGAGCTTTGGAGCACTTTCAAAACCGGCTGTTCGCGCTTTATCTCGAGGCGCAAAACTCGCGGGATGCTGGATGAATACAGGTGAAGGGGGGTTGAGTCCTTATCATCTGGAAGGAGGAGCTGATATTGTATTTCAGATTGGTACGGCAAAATATGGTGTCAGAGATGAGCAGGGCAAACTGAGCCTCGAAAAACTCAAAGCGATTGCTAGTCATGAGCAAGTAAAAATGTTCGAAATTAAAATGAGCCAAGGCGCAAAACCGGGCAAAGGTGGCATGTTGCCGGGCCGAAAAGTCACCGCAGAAATCGCTAAAATCCGTGGCATACCAGAAGGACATGATTCGATTAGCCCTAATGGGCACCCAGAAATAAAAAAACCTGCTGATTTACTCGATATGATTGAAACTGTTAGAGCTACGACAGGAAAACCCACAGGATTTAAAGCAGTAATCGGTGAGTATACGTGGCTTGAAACCTTATTCAGTGAAATTAACAATCGCGGTATTGAGTCAGCACCAGACTTTATTACCATTGATAGTGCTGATGGTGGCACTGGGGCTGCCCCGCAGCCATTGATGGATTCTGTTGGTTTACCTCTAAAAGAAAGCTTACCTTTGGTCGTTGATTTGCTGAAAAAACATGGTTTAAGAGAGCGGGTAAAAGTGATTGCATCGGGTAAATTAATCGTCCCGTCGAAAGTGGCTTGGGCATTGGCTTTGGGGGCTGATTTTATTGTGTCAGCGCGCGGACATATGTTTTCATTAGGCTGTATTCAAGCATTACAATGCAATAAAGATACTTGCCCGACCGGTATTACAACGCACAATGAGCGATTACAACGCGGCTTAGATGTGACAGACAAAGCGCAGCGAGTTGCAAATTACAATAAGTTTATTCACTACGGTGCAGGCTTAATTGCTCATTCATGTGGCGTGTCGAGCGCCCGAGAACTTGCGCGCCACCATGTGCGTGTTGTACAAGAAAATGGGTTGTCAGAACCGCTTGATAAAATGTATGAGCATTACAATAAATAATGATGAGATTCAATAAGGCGCGATAAGCGCCTTATTCATTGGGTAGCTGAATAACTAGTTTAATAAGCTGATCAATAAGGTAAAAAATTCATCTTTATTATCGCAACTTGTTGCGTTAAGCATCAATTGCTCGCCTAACACTAAGGTTTGTTGCTGCACAGCTAAGCGTGCTTGCTCGTTTTCAATGCCGTCAATGTCAGCAACGTGGGCAAGGCCAATCGTACGGCGAATAAGTTCTGCACCGCAATAACCAATGGCATCATGCAACACGCTTTTTAAGTAATCTTCTGTAAAGGCGCGGTTAGCAAAGCTTACATCGGTTGTCTCATTACTTGCTAAGTTCAACCACTGCTCTTCAAACTGGCTATAGCAGTCTTGTAAGCATGTTAATAAATGCGTTTGATATTGGCGACGCTTTGCTAATTCAGCTATACGGCCATTTTGCGCGCAGTAATTAAGTAATAAATTACCCATAAATGAACCGATATCGAAACCAACTGGGCCAAAAAAGCCAAACTCTGGGTCGATCATCTTGGTTGTGTTGTTATCAACAAAAATACTGCCGCTGTGCATATCGCCGTGTAACAAGGTTTGCGGACACGATAAGAACCTAGCTTTTAATTTCGCTGCGGCAAGTTTTAGCGCGTTGTTATTACGAATGTGTTGCACTGACGAATTGAGTTCAGCCGGGAAGTGATTGCGCTCGTGCTCGATATAAGGGTCAGTGAAAAAGAGGTCCTCAGTGATCTTACATAAATCTGGGTTGATAAATTGGCTCACTTTGGCTTTTTTATCGTCGGCAGAAAGATAAAAGTCGGAGTTATAAAAACCGGTGCGACTGAGA
Source organism: Pseudoalteromonas sp. MB41 (assembly GCF_020966275.1). Classification (NCBI taxonomy): domain Bacteria; kingdom Pseudomonadati; phylum Pseudomonadota; class Gammaproteobacteria; order Alteromonadales; family Pseudoalteromonadaceae; genus Pseudoalteromonas; species Pseudoalteromonas sp. MB41. Next base: position 129,388 of record NZ_JAJJZF010000010.1, read on the forward strand.
TATTGGGCAACATGACTGGCTAATTTAGGGAACTGCTCGGCATTTATTTGTGCACCACGTAAAATTTGTAAGTGACCTAAGTCTTCCAGCACGGTTAATGCAAGCTCAGCATTGTGGTGCAAAATGGCTACGGTGTGCTCTGGGCATAATGAACCATGATTTATCAAGACGTCAGCCTCGATACGCGCACGGTCTAACGATAACGGCCATGACTCACCCACGCAGCGAGCATAGGGTAAAGCTTGCTTTAAAATTACACTGTTGTTGTGTTGATCAGTGACCCGGAAAACTAAGTTTAGATTTCCGTCGCCGAACTCGTACGCTGACAGCTCAGCGTTAGGAGTAAACACTGAACTGAGTTCACTTTCGGTAAGTTTTTTAATGTAATCAACAGCATGCTCTGCAGTGAAGGCAGTGTAATTAGCCATGGCTCTATCTCAAAATATTATTAACTTTGGGCATTCTATACCTGTAAGCGTTTAGATGTCCATACATCCAGCTTGTTAGTTGTGTAAACTGATGTAAAATACCCTTTCATCAAATTAGTAATCTGGATGCACTATGCAAGATCTCATCGCGAGTAGTATTAAATATCAGCAAAATACCTTAACTGTGCTTGATCAGTACTTATTGCCTCATCAACAGCATTGGCATGTATGCAATGATGTTGAAACGATGAAAGAACTGATTTTGACTTTAAAAATTCGTGGTGCCCCTTTAATTGGCTTAGGTGCCAGCGTACTCGTTGCTCATTTAGCAGAGCAAGGTATGAGTAAAGCAGAGCTTGCTTCAGCGATTGATGAATTAGAAGCAACGCGTCCGACTGCTGTGAATTTAATGCACTGTATGGCACAGCTTCGTGAGGCATTAATGCAACCTGCATATGTTGAGGCTGTTGTAGACACGGCTGAGCAGTTATTTTTTGAAGACATTGCGCTGTGTGACAGCATGGCACAGCGTGGTGCTGAGCTTGTTGCTAAAGGCGATAATATTCTTACTCATTGTAATACTGGAGCATTAGCTACGGCGGGAGTCGGCACAGCGTTAGGTGTGATTTATAAAGCTCACCAGCGCCATGGAGATCTGCATGTCTGGGTTGATGAAACACGCCCATTATTGCAAGGGGGCCGATTAACTGCATTTGAGCTTGAGCGCTGGCAAATACCTTACACGTTAATTTGCGACAATATGGCAGCAAGCTTAATGGCTGCGGGTAAGGTCGATAAAATTTTTGTAGGTGCCGATCGTATTGCTGCAAACGGCGACTTTGCTAATAAAGTGGGTACGTATAATTTGGCAGTATTGGCTCACTTTCATAATATTCCGTTTTACGTGGTTGCGCCGCTAACAACACTTGATACGCAAACAGCCTGTGGTGATGATATTGAGATTGAACAGCGAAGCCCCGCTGAAGTACGTGGTGTGAGCGGTAGTTTTGGTGAAGCACAGTGGGCACCTACGAATGCATCAGTGTATAACCCTGCTTTTGATGTCACGCCTGCAAAGTTGGTTACAGGCTGGGTATTAGATACCGGTGTTTACGAGTATGCTGATATCGAGCAAGGTGTATTAACGCAATTAAAATAACTAGTTGCGGGGTCTTTTCTCAGTGTAAAGCTCAATACTGTTTTGATTATTAGCGGTTACGAATGAAATCGCTAATTTTTCATTTTGTGCGTTGAGGTGCAAAATATAGTTAGACGGTTTCATTTTAATCAGTGTATTCACTTCCGTTAGTTCCTCTAAAGCGGCACTGTAAATGTCAGCAGAGGTGGCGACAAACAGTGTTTGCTCATTACTCGCCATCGTTACTATTGACGGTTTTATTGCAGTCAACTTATCTGGCATAGGTAATTCATGGTAGCGATTAGTTTGGCTATCAAGTTCTAAAAACTGTGTGTGTTTGGCATGCACAATCAATTGATGATCATTACGCCAAGCGATAGCAAGGGGTGTATCAATCGTGCTGATGAGTGTTTCTGTATTGACAGTATTCAATAGCATTAACTGATTTTGTAAGGTGGTTGCATCGGCGTAGATTACCGCAATGCGGTTTTTACGTATTTTAGCGAGCACAATTCGGCCTGGTATTTGCCATTGCTTAATTGTCTTAAAGTCTGTGGCATCTAATAGTGAGAGTTGATGCGTGTGTTTATTGAAACTCAATAAACGCGTGCTGTTTTCATTGGCAGAAACAATGATATTGTCAGTGCCAACCCTATCAGAAATAGGGATATATTGGTTATTGGTTTTAAGCCAATGTTCACGCTTATCGTAATAGGTATCGGCAAAATAAACATCACCATTTGCAAGCGCTACAGCAGAATTTTCATGCTTATTAGCGGTGGCTATGTAGCTCATTTCTTGCGTCTTTAAATCAAAAACACTGGCATCTAGATCATGCAGATCGGTACTTATTAACAGCGACTCTTTGTTGAGTGGGTAAGCGTAGTTAGCGTCTTTAACGGGGGCTTTAATAGCGTGGGCTCGGGTCATTGAGTCGAACGAAAATGATTCAATAGTCGAATTGGCACGGTTATACCAAATGAGCGAATTACTGGGTTCATCATACGTGGCAGCCCATGATCTATAGTTATTTGTCGTGAGCAGCTTCATGGAGCTACCGTCTAGGTTTGCCATATAAATTTCTGCTTGGCCAGTGTTGTGGCGTTCAAAAATAATCCGTTCAGGATTTGATAATGTCGTTAATAAATAATCACCTGTGCCAGTAATATTGGGTGATGTAATGCGGATTTCTTCTGCTGTTTTTTTATCATAAGCGTAAAGCGCAAATAATTGGCTTAAGCCACGATAATGATTACGTCGAAAAATAGCGGTATCCCCGACTTCTGTGTATTGCGTTAACTTATCACCTGAAGAATAAGGATACGACAGGGGGGATTTTTTGATTGTTTCAGAAAAAAAGTCACTGGCCTGCCATTGTTGGCACTGACTATAGTCACCGGGTTTACATTTGACATAAAATAAGCGCAGACCATCATCAGACCAGCCCTGAATATAAGCGTCACCTGAGTCAACTAAAAACTCTTTTTTGGTTTTTAGGTCCATTACATAGATATTCATTATGTCATTTTGCTTGAGAGGTGTGAGCAAATAAGCAAGCTTACTTTTATCGGGGGGCAGTAGTAAGTGAGAGTAACTGCCTTTATGCCAAGAAATAGTGTCAGCATCTAATGCTAGAAAAGGCATGGTTTGTCTGGTTTCACTACTTGCCGCAGGTTTATCTGAAAAAACCAGAAAAAACAAATTAGCGTTGCTATTAATATGGCGGGAATTGACCACGACCAATTTACATTTCTTTTGGGATGACTGTGTGAAGATGATTCAGCGGCAGCGACTTCACTCGAAGATTCATGTTGATTTTGCTGTTCTGTAGTGACTGTCTCGGTTTTATTTGAGCTGACAGGAATAAATAAACTATACCCTTTACGGTAATGTGTTTTGATACTTTGGCCAGGCTGCTTTTCTGATTTGAGTGCTTTTCTAAGCTCCGATATCGCTCGATTGATGGCATTATCATCAACGTAGCTTTGCTGCCAAATGTTGTCCGCCAGCTCTTGGCGAGAAATAATACGTTCATTATGTTCAATAAAATAGCACAGTAACTTAAATAACAGCGGCTCTAGCTCGCGAGCATGCACGCCGTCATTAATTGTTTGCAATGATATGTTTAGCTGCCATTCGCCAACATAAATAATATTATCGCGTAAGGGTGAAATTACCGACCCCATGTGTAGTCCTTTAGCTAATAATTAAGTACTGAGCATTGATGAGGTGATGATACCAGAAGTTGTTTTTGAATTGGGTTTTTTTGTTTTATATTTGTAAATTAAAGGCCGTTTTTTGCAACATATAACCAAGCAGAAGTATTACATTGGAATTTTTCTGCAATGCGTTGATAGTCATCTACCTCATAGTCATCGGCTTGGGCCAACTCTTGTTCGGTGATTAAATAAATTGTGCCATTCACAATGTCGCAGTCTTCACCTGTTTTAATTAACGCAGGATGAAAACGCTGGCCACTGCTTTTTAACACCGCAGGATCAGTAATTTCAATTTCACCGACAATGTACCCTGTTAAAGTCGCAGACTGACCTTCGAGCAAACGCCCGAAGGTATCGAGTTGCACCTGTTTATATTGCAAAGTGCCGTATGAGAAAAGCTTTTCCATATTAATCAAGCAATGGAAAGTCATTCGCGATAGCTGAATCTGTGCTTTTAGCCACCCAGCCTTCGGTATTATTAAATAAGCGAATAGCAGTAAATTCAGGGTTGCTGCCCATGTCAAACCAATGAGGGGTTAATTCTGGCACCGAAATTAAGTCACCTTGCTGGCACAGCACTTGGTATACTTTATTATCGACATGCAGACAAAAAAGCCCTTGGCCTTTTACAAAAAAGCGTACTTCATCTTCGCTGTGGGTATGTTCAAATAAAAACTTACCACGTAACTCAGCGGCATTAGGGTTGCCTTTTGCGAGCGAGATAACATCAACAGTTTGATAACCTCCTTCACGCTTTAAGCGCTCAATGTCGTGAGCGTACGCACTTAAAATAGCATCATGGCTGGTTGTTTCATCAATATGTGCATTCGCCTGCCACTGTTCAAAGCGTACACCCACTGCATTTAGTTTCGTTGCTATGGCGTTTGAGTCGTCGCTGTGAAAAATGATGTCATCGGCATTGTTATCATTAAAAACTGTTAACTGGCTCATGCTAAATACTCCGCACTAAATTCACTAAAATCATTAATATAAGGATGCTCGCTGGTACTGTCTTGGCCATCGCGAATAAGGTGCAAAGTGCGTAAACCTGCCGCTTTAGCTGCCTCTAATTCAGCAGCAACGTCGCTTAAAAATAGCACCTCAGAGGCGTCAAATGGCAGTGCAGCGATAATTGTGTTGTAAGCGCTTTGCTCTTGTTTTGCGCCCACTTTGGTATCGAAGTAATCACTAAAAAGAGGTCTCACATCACCATAGTCAGAATATTGAAAAATAAGGTGCTGTGCTTTTACTGAGCCTGATGAGTAAACATACAGGCTTCTTCCTGCTTGTTTTTGCGCGTTTAAAAAAGCGTACGCATCAGGATAAAGGTGACCGGTAAAATCACCATTTTCATAACCTGTTTGCCAAATTAAACCTTGTAACTGTTTTAATGGCGTTACTTTTTGATCCGTTTCAATCCAATGAAGTAAAGTACTAATCACCGTTTCTAGGTCAGCTTCTGGCTGTTCAATGTGTGCTTTTACACTCGCAATATGTTCCGCGACATCGTGATCGTCTTGGTGTGCTTTAATAAACGCAGGAAGCTTTTCAGCGGCATAAGGGAATAGCACATCTTTCACAAATGAAATGCGTGTGATAGTGCCTTCAATGTCAGTTAAAATGGCTTTGATCATGCGTGGATACCTTCCAGTTTTAGGCGCTCAAGCTCGCAACTAAATAAAAACTCCAGCCCTTCTAAATGGCGCAATACTTCTTTGATGTCTCTGCCGACAACATAGAGACCGTGGCCGCGAATAAGCACCGCGTGCTCTATTGGCGTATGCAGGTGATGATCGCTTACTAATAGACTTAGGCGATCAATGTCTTGATCGTTGTCGAATATAGGAATGCTTAGCGTATCTAAATGTGAGGTAACACCACTGAGTGACTTTTGCATCTCGTAGCCATGTAAATTAATGGCATGTCCTTTTATGACGCGAGATAAAACGGTGGCAGCAACCGAGTGGGTATGTAAAACAAATTTTGCAGAAGGGATCAGCTTATACATGTTCAAGTGTAGTTCTGTTTCTGCCGAGGGTTTTCCCGACCCTTTAGTGCGGTTGCCTGCGTGGTCCAACTCAATAAATGCATGTGTACCGAGCTGGCCTTTATCGAAACCACTGGCGGTGACGACATAACCCGTTTCTGTGCGGGCTGAAAAATTACCACCGGTTGCTGGGACCCAACCTCGTTGGCTTACCCATTTACCTGCTTCTATTAGTTCTGAAATAGCGGTATTGTTATGCATACATTCCTCGACTTTCTAAAAGTTATTTAGACGGCTATACATCTGTTTTAAGCAATGATAGCATCGCTTCGAGCGCAAAACCATCTTTAAGGAACCTCTGTGTTTGAAAGTAAATTGCCGAATTTAGGCACCAGTATTTTTAGTCAAATGACTGCTTTAGCGAATCAGCATCAAGCACTTAATTTATCTCAGGGCTTTCCTGAATTTGACGCCCCTGATTTACTAAAAAAACAGTTAAATAATTATGTACTTGAAGGGGTTAATCAATATGCTCCGTCAAGTGGTATTGTGCGTTTACAGCAGCAAATAGCAGCACTGATTGCGAGAAAATACCATAACAATATAGATTATGAGCAGCAAGTCACGGTGACATCGGGTGCAACCGAAGCATTATTTGTGGCAATTCAAGCGCTGGTAAGAGACGGTGATGAAGTGGTGGTGTTCGACCCTGCCTATGATTCGTACCAGCCCGCGATTGAATTAGCAGGGGGACGCAGTGTACATGTTGCCTTACATGCGCCTGATTATCGGATTGATTGGCACGCGGTTGCAGAGGTCATGAGCGAAAAAACGCGCGCTATTATTATCAATACACCACACAACCCGAGTGGCAAAATACTTAAAGCTGACGACATTGCAGCACTGAAGGCCTTAGTTAAAGCACACAACTTATACGTGATCAGCGATGAAGTGTATGAACACATCACCTTTGATGGTGCTACACATGTTAGTGCGCTCACGGATACAGAATTATTTGAACGCAGCTTTGTTATTTCAAGCTTTGGGAAAACATTCCACAGCACAGGCTGGAAAATGGGCTACTGTGTTGCCCCCGCTGAGCTGATGATTGAGTTTCGTAAGATTCATCAATACGTGACATTTTCAAGTTTTACCCCAGCACAACATGCTTTAGCAGATATGTTAGAACTGGAGCCTGAACATGTTGATGGGCTAGCGGATTTTTATCAACATAAGCGTGATTTGCTCAGTAACGCGTTACAAGATAGCCGTTTTACCCTTTTGCCCAGTGAAGGCACATATTTTTTATTGCTTGATTACAGTGATGTGTCAGACCTAAATGATGTGGAGTTTTGTCATTGGTTGGTAGAGCAAGCAGGCGTTGCAGCAGTACCGCTTAGTGTATTTTACAACAGCCCAAGTAATGATAAGGTCATACGAGTATGTTTTGCAAAAAATGATGACACGCTGTTGCGTGCCGCGGAGATTTTATGTCAGCTTTAACGCTTGCCCTTGTACAATCCTCACTTTATTGGCTAGATAAACAGGCAAATCTTGCGCATTTTTCTGAGCTGCTTGAGTGTTTAACTGAGCCGGCTGATTTAATCGTGTTACCCGAAACATTTGCGACAGGGTTTGCCATCAATCTTGACTGTAGCGAGCCTGAGCAAGGTGACGTTGTTAACTGGTTACAAGCCACTGCAAAACAAAAAAATGCAGTCATCGCTGGGTCGGTATTAGTGTCTCTCGGTGATAAAAAAGCAAATCGTTTCTACTGGGTGTGGCCAAATGGTGAGGTAAAGTTTTACGACAAGCGTCACTTATTCTGTTTAGGGAACGAAGGCCGCTATGTTGAGGCGGGTAAGCAGCGTGAAATTTTCAATATCAAAGGCTTTCGCATTTTACCGCAGGTGTGTTACGACCTACGCTTCCCTGTTTTTCAACGTAACTGCAATGACTATGACCTCATGGTGAATGTTGCAAACTGGCCTGCGGCACGTCGCCATGTTTGGGATACCTTATTAAAAGCGCGCGCAATGGAAAATGTCTGTTATGTGGTCGGTGTCAACCGTATTGGGCCAGATGGCAATGAGGTTGATCATAATGGCGGCACTGCAGTATACGATTTTAAAGGGGATACATTAGCAGCGCTCGATGATAACCAATCGGGTATCATCATTCAGCGCCTTGATATATCCGCATTAGAGGATTTTCGGCGTGCTTTTCCTGCGTATTTAGACGCGGATCAATTTCAGTTGATCTAAGCCGCATCGCTAAAAATTTGTTAAACTCATGGTTGGTTTATTAACTACAAGCAATCATGAGTCGCAAAATTACCCCTGTTATTCTTGCTGGTGGCATAGGTTCACGCCTATGGCCGTTATCACGCAAGGCCATGCCTAAGCAATTTTTACCTTTGCTAAGCGATGAATCGCTACTGCAAAGCACCTTAAAGCGGGTAACTGGTTCGCAATTTAATGCACCGATATTAGTGTGTAATGAAGCGCATCGATTTATTGCCAAATCACAGGCATTAGACGTATCTAAAAATGTGACTCTTTTACTTGAACCTGAGGGCAAAAGTACCGCGCCAGCTATTGCGTTAGCGGCTGAATATGCGCAGAAAAATGGTTTACTAGGCCCGTTATTGGTAATGCCTGCAGATCATTATATCTGTGACTTTGAAAAGCTACTTGCGCGATTAGATGATGCCGTAGCCTTGGCAGAGGCTCAGCAACTCGTTACGTTTGCAATTACCCCAACGGAGCCGCATACAGGGTATGGTTATATTCGCCAAGGCCCACCACTGCACCGTGATGGCTGTTACAAAGTCGCTGAATTTAAGGAAAAGCCAGTGCTTAAACTTGCTGAGCAATACATTGCCAGTGGTGAGTTTAGCTGGAATAGCGGTATGTTTTTATTTTTCGCTGATGTGTACTTATCTGAGTTAAAACGGTTTGCGCCAAAAATAGCGAGTAGTATCGCACAAGCAGCCTATTTTACTGAAGATCTCGGTTTTTTGAGACCCAACGCAGACATACTGAAAACATGCCCAAGTGACTCAATTGATTACGCTATTCTTGAGCGAAGTGAAAATGTCGCTATGCTTCCTGTTGATTTAACGTGGAGTGATGTGGGCTGCTTCTCAGCCCTTTCAAAAATTGCTAACAAAGATCAATTTGGTAATTATTTGGGCTCGCAGGGAGTGAGTATTGATAGTGAAAATAATTTGCTGATTAGTGAAGCTGATCACACGATTGCAGCTTTGGGAATTAGCAATAAGGCGATTATACATACCCACGATGCCACCCTCGTCGCAGATAAAAAAGCCCTTGATAAGTTGCCTGAATTACTTAAACAACTCGCGCAACGAGACAACGATAAATTGACGCACCATCAAGCCGTATTCAGACCTTGGGGCAATTACCGCACTTTGGTTGAGAGTGTTGGGTTTAAGGTTAAGAAAATTTTTGTTAATTGTGGTGCGAAACTCTCAACTCAGCGTCATCATCACCGTGCCGAGCATTGGGTTGTGGTTTCGGGCATTGCCAGCGTACATGTGGGAGATGATAAGTTTGAACTCGGTGCCGATCAGTCTTGTTATATTGCCGCCCAGCAAATTCATAGCCTTGCCAATTGTCATGATGAGCCCCTCATTGTCATTGAAGTACAAACCGGGGCGATACTTGATGAAAGTGATATCGAACGGTTTGAAGATGAATATGGGAGAGAGTAATTGTTAAGCCTCAGAGGTCAGTCGTTAGTCGAATGAGCGGATGATTTAATTCTCGGCGTAATGAAACAAAAAGAGTATTACCATCTGTAAGGGCAGATTTACCTTGTTAATCTAAACTCACTAACCTAGCTCACTTCTCACATGGTTTAAGTAGGCTTGTAGGCTGTCTTGCCAAAGTACTAGGGCATCGGTCAGCGACTCTTTAAGGGGCTTATTATCGAGTAACTTACGCTCGATCTTTTTCAGCTCTAAGCCGTAACGATTAAAGCCGAGCTGTAAGGCGGTACTTGCTTGGCGATGCAGTAGTTTAATACATTGATCTTTATCATTTTCAACAAGTTGTTGGCTTCGTATCAGTTTATTCCGCGCCGAGAGAACAAATTCATTATAAATAGAAGACACTTCATCTTCATTAAATGAGCTAATGAGTGCAGCTGCTGCTGTTTCGTCATATAAGGTGTCACGCAGCTCGACGGCAATGCTGGCAGCTTGATTTGTTTGCGAGTCGCTCAATGCTTGGCGCAGCTTTTGTTGTTTAATTGGCTTACCGACAATATCTTTAATCCCCAACGCTAAGTATTCTTTTATTTCATCGGGGCTCAGACTCGCAGTGAAAGCGAGGACTGGCGTGCGTTGATTTAAATGGTCGATATTTTTTAGTTTTTTTAATACTTCTTGACCTGTCAGGTCGGGCAAATTCATATCCAGTAGTACCACATCAAAATGATGTTTTTGCATCAGCTCAATTGCGCTGTTACCGTCTTTTGCGAGTTTTATTTTATGCTCGTCATCGGCCATAAATTCAATGGCAATTTTTTGATTTAAGTCGAGATCTTCTACTAACAAAACATCTAAACCGGTCACATAATCTTTCGATTGATGACGTTGCTCAACAAGACTAAGTTCACCAATTGTGAGTGTGATATCAAAACTAAAAACACTGCCTTTGTTAAGCTCACTACTTATGTTGAGCTTACTACCGAGCTTTTCGAGAAGGCGACTTGTAATAGCAAGGCCAAGGCCTGTGCCACCTTTTTCTTTTCCTGCACTGCTTTGAACATAAGGTTCGGTTAGGTAGATGATTTCTTCATCTTCGATACCTGGGCCTGAATCAATCACACTGATCCGAACGACATGGTCTAGCTGCCCTTCATTGAGCAGTTTGACGTGGATTTTTACAGAGCCTTTATCAGTAAATTTAATTGCATTGCCAACAAGGTTAATAATTACTTGTCTAAGCTTTTGCTGGTCACAATAGTAGCAAGCCTGTTCGGGTAAATCGTAAATCAGCTCAAATTTCAGGTGCTTTTGTTCTGCAAGCGGACTGAGTAATAAGCATAAGTTGTTTAACCATGTTTTAAATTCGACATCTTCTTCGTAGAGGGCTTCATCGCGCTGATCTAGGCTTGCATAGTCGAGCACTTTGTCGACCAGTAAGTTCAGTGACTCTGCTGAATTAATAATGGCTTCACAGTATGGTTTATCTCGCGGGTCGCTCGACTGATTCATGATCAGTTGAGCGCTTCCCAGTATGCCATTGAGGGGAGTGCGAATTTCATGACTAATGGTTGATAAGAATAAGCCGCGAATTTCAAGATCTTTATGTGCTTTTTCAGTAAGCTGGTTGAGGTGTTGCTCGCGGCGTTCATTACACAAAATTGCCATGCCTGTGGCATAAAACATCGGTGCAATCACCCCATTAATGAATAGGGTGATACTAAACCAATTTTCGGAAAGTAAATTAGCTGTGCTGACATCGCCCATCATCAGTGTTCTGCCTGTAAATATGGCAAGAATAATGGTTAATATTAAGATATAAACAATGCTGCCATTCGGGTAACTTTTGCGGCCATTGCGAATGAATAAGGCAAGTAGAAACAAGGCCTCAATAATGTGTTGTAAATCAGATACTAAAATCCGGTTTCTAAGCTCAGCATTGTCTGTCGCTAAATAGATCATGCTGAGTGCTAATACCCCGGTTATCCCTATAAATGCTCTAAACCCTATACACTTGGCATTTAAGAACTGACAAATAGCGAGTACATGAATAATAGAAGCACTGAATAATAAGGAGTTTGCAATGGTGATACTTGCAATATCATTGATATGACCGAGAAGTGCAAAACTCAGCACTGAAGTGAACATCACTAAAGGATAGAAAATATAGAGCAAGGTGCCCGGAATGCTTTTATTTGCTCGCCATGTCAAATAGTTAAGGAGTGTCATTACCGCCATCATGGCTGCACTTGTGTAGTATAAGGTGACTGAATCGAGCATGGCTTTTCCGAGGATTACGAACATCTTCGAGCATAAAGTCTATTTGGGTGTTTAGCAACTAGAAACAAAAACAGACGCATTGTGCGTCTGTTTTTTTAAAGAAGAGAGTTTAGCGTATTTCGTCTGGGATATTTTGCTGTGCCCACGATAAAAGCTCGATGCGATTTCGGCATTTCGTTTTTCTGAATGCACTATAAAGGTGCGTTTTAACAGTGTGTGGGCTGATACTTAAATCTTCAGCAATCTCTTTATTTTTCGAACCTTTGCTCATCAATGAGATGATGGCTTTTTCGCGTTTAGTTAGCTTAACAGGCTCGATATTACCGTCAGTTAGTTTGTGCAGGGCATCTTTATTAAATTGCAGCATGCGGTTTAAAGCATTGCACATTATTTCGCGGCGGTACCACAATTGATCTTCAAGCAATAAACGAATGCCTTTCATCAATACATCAGCGTTATCAGTCGTGTAAAAAACACCACGAATACCACTTAATAGTGCACGGTTAGCAATCTCTGGGTTTTCGTCAAGATTGAATAGTACAATATCGCACTTAATGCGTAGGTTAACTAGTTGTTCTTTTAATTTACCCCAGGCATCTGTGCTCGATGTTTCGATGAATAATAAGCGTGTACCTTCTGGCACTTCAGATATATCAGTCCCAGATGTAACAGTTAGACCTTGTGTTTTTAACAACGGCTCCAATACGTTAACACCAATCGTGTTAATTGGTTCTGGATCTAATAATAAAAAAGCTGAACTACTCATATTTATACACTCTTGAATAAAGTTGACTGATTCATCCTACCATGCAATCCACCCCTTTCGTATTAGAAATTTCTGAGTCTTATGCAGGAAAAGTACAGTTTGTGTCTATTTTGTTTCAAAAAATACAGTTAGTTAACGTAACTAAATATGTTAACTAGCTGATATATATTCACAATAATCAATAATAGTATATTAGTTCGACTTTTTACAACTTTTTACATAGCAAAGTGCTAGATATTTTGTTTTTTCTTGTCCTGATAAGGAGGCCAACCCATTTCTTTACCAGCTAACATATGTAGATGTATATGGTACACGGTTTGACCGCCATGATCATTACAGTTCATAACCACACGAAAGCCGTCGTCACTAAAACCAAACTGCTTTGCAAGTTTTGCGGCTACGACATAAAGATGACCTACCAAAGGAGCATGTTCTTCACTGATATCATTTATGGTCGCAATGGGTGTTTTAGGAATGATCAAAACATGAAAGGGGGCTTGTGGGTTAATGTCTTTAAAGGCAAGTGACTGCTCATCTTCATAGATGATATCCGCAGGGATCTCACGATTAATAATTTTTGTAAAAATAGTCTCTTGGCTCATATTTACCTCTTTTAAAATTGGCTTAATTACCCGCTCACTAATGACAAACTTTATTTGCAGTGTCAAACTGAAACTGTCGCAAATGAACAACCAAGGAGTGATCATGCGTAAGTTAGTATTACTAAGTAGTGCGTTAATGCTATTCAATAGTATCAGTAGTTTAGCTGAGACAATCCACTTTCCTGAGGAATTTGTCCCTTTGCAAGTAGGTGACCGTCTTATTGAACAATCATTTTTTAGTCGTGTTGACGATGTTGAGCTTGCTCCTGGAACATATCAGTTAAAACTGAAGTACACAGATCTTTACGAACAAGGCTACGATGATCATCAAGTCGTTGAATCCGAACCATTTTGGGTTGAAGTGACGGTTGAACAAGGCAAAAACTATGATTTAGTGTTTAATCGTGCGAGTAATGCCGTTGCTGCTGAAGTGTTTGCTGAGTCACCGCAAGTGAGCCTAAAAGCCAAAGGCAGTGAACTGGCTATGCCTTTATCAATTGTGAATTACCGAGCGGCTTCGGCTCCTGTGCAGGCGGTTGCGGAGGCTCCCGTTGTTGCTGCAAAGAACAAACCGGCGACCGCGGCACCAGTCACCCTGCCTGCAAACGTGTCTGGTGGTCAGGCTGGATTGAAAAAAATGCCAAATGCAGCAGCCATGTTGGAATTTTGGTGGCAACAAGCTAGCCCAGAAGAGCGCCGAGCGTTTTTACAAAAAGTAAGTCAATAGTATTGAGAGTTAAAAAAGGCGCTGATATTCAGCGCCTTTTTACATTTAGAAGCGTCTTATTTTGAAAATAAGTCGTCAACGGTACCTTGTGCTAGCGGGTGATAACCCGGACGTGCTTTTAAGTACACATCGTGCGCCCAGTCTCTTTTGCCGTTTTTAATCAGTGCTTTATAAAGTGGCACTATTAATTTACGGCGGCCAATACCAGACAAGTGCTTGTCCAAAGCAGGGTAAATAGGCTGATAGCCATTGCCTACAGCCAGCATAAACCATGCAAATGCACGCTCAGCATTGGTTGATTGAGTTAAGTTGAATTGTTTATCAAGCTCAGTCATTTTCTCAATGCTTAAATCGCGAGGGAGGTTATTGAGGAAATGTAACCACTCATGCACTGTCCATTCAGCAGTCGGCAATTCTGCTGCATCGATCTCATTGTTTAACCATGTTTTTGTCACTGTATCGACTTTATCAAATGCATCAGATGTTGGGTTAGGAGCATCAGTTGGTAACCCTGGCTCAAAAATCCACTCGTTTACTTTATCCATGCTTACTACGCCTGGATACTTGTCGATAAGGTTTGCTTTTATGTAAGTAACAAATTGGGCTGTCGTGAGTGACTTAAATGCAAACTCGTCGAAATAACCTTTTACAAATGGGTCAAATTTATCGCGACCAAATTTGTTCTCTAGGTAAATAAGAAACAGCTGCCCTTTAGTATAAGGCACTGAGCTGAATGCGTCGTCAGGATCACGGCCATTAAGCTTTAAGTTTAGGCGCGTGTCTGGAGCAGGAAGTGTTTTAAGTAAAGCACGCAGACCTGCTGCATCTAAAGCTTGCTCCATGATTGCACGGTCACGACCAAAAACTTCTTCCATGATGCGGTTTTCAACATAAGAGGTAAAGCCTTCGTTTAACCATAAATCTTCCCATGTTGCGTTCGTCACTAAGTTACCCGACCATGAGTGTGCGAGTTCGTGAGCGATTAGGTTAACTAAGCTCTTATCGCCTGCAACAACGGTGGGGGTGATAAACGATAAACGTGGGTTCTCCATACCGCCAAATGGGAAGCTAGGTGGAAGCATTAATAAGTCATAACGCCCCCAAGCATATTCACCGTACATGGCGTTAGTTTTGTCGATCATTGCTTGTGTGTCGTTGAACTCAGCAACCGACGCATCTAAAATTGTTGGCTCAGCAAAAATACCTGTCTGCTTAGACATGGCTTTAAATTCTAAGTTACCAGCCCCTATCGCGATTAAGTATGGCGAAATAGGTTGTGGCATATCGAATAAGTAATCACCATCTTTGTACAACGCATCTTTATTGTCTGCACTCATGACTGCGCGAATATCTTTAGGTGTATGAATACGCGCAGAATACGTAACACGCATTGCTGGTGTGTCTTGCACAGGTATCCAACTACGCGCATGAATAGCTTGTGATTGGCTGTACATGAATGGGTGTGATTTACTGGCTGTTTGCTCAGGCGTTAACCATTGTAATCCTGAGGCTTCTGGGCGGCTATTGTAGTAAATACGAGCTTTAACCGCTTGGCTTTTAAATTTAATTGTTAATTTTGAGCCCTTTACGTCATCGCGTGCCGCAAGAGTGAAGTCGGCTTTGTGCCAGCCGCCTTTTTTATCTTGATACATAACTTTGTCGATATCTAAATCGCGAGTATCAAGTACCAGAGTTTTGCTGCTAGCATTGTGCCAATCTAGCGTATGCTCAACAAACCCTTCTAGTTGCTTGTCATCAAAATCAACATCTAAATCTAGTAATAGGTGAGTGGTTGTTACGTCATCTAAGTTTGCATAGGTGTGCTGGCTAATTGCGTCAGCAGTTGCTTGAGAGCATGCGCCTGCCATAGCAAGACTTAAAAATAATGGTTTAAACTTCATAATAACCTTGGAACACAAATGAAAAAAGAACCCGTTTTATAACATGATTAATACAGTGGGTTGAGTGATTTTTACAATCTGATGCGTATTTTGCGATGATAGGTTACACTAATGCGATTAGTTACCGGTAACCTTTGAGGCGTTTTGTGGCTCAGTCCCTGCAACCTTTTCATACCTTTTCATTGCCAAGCCATTGTCAGCATTTCCATCAAATAGATGACGTAGAGCAGCTCGTTAATACCGATTTCTCTGCACCGTTTTGTATTTTAGGCGAGGGTAGTAATACGGTATTTTTAACCGACTACCAAGGGACGGTAATCTATATGGCCACTAAAGGGATTGAAATTGAAGAGCTAAACGATCATTTCCTTTTACATGTTGCTGCAGGTGAAAATTGGCATCAATTAGTGAGCATGACGATTGCCAACGATATGCCTGGGCTTGAAAACTTAGCGCTGATCCCCGGTACGGTAGGTGCAGCCCCGGTGCAAAATATTGGTGCTTATGGTGTCGAGCTTGAAAAGTTTATTAGCTATGTAGAGTACTTCGATATTGCATCTGCGAGTATTAACCGTTTAAGCAAAGAACAGTGCCTGTTTGGCTACCGTGATTCGATATTCAAACATGCACTTAAAAATAAAGCAGTGATCACGAAAGTCGGGCTAACCTTACCCAAACAATGGCAGCCAATATTACATTATGGGCCACTGCAACAGCTACATAACTCGACTGCGCAACAGGTGTTTGAGCAGATTATTGCGACTCGAAATAGTAAGTTACCTAACCCAAGTGAACTTGCTAATGCAGGTAGCTTTTTTAAAAACCCTGTGATTAGCAATGAGCAACTCGCTGACTTATTAAAAAAATACCCAGATATGCCCCATTATTTTGTCGACGCACAACACCACAAAGTAGCTGCAGGTTGGTTAATTGAACAGGCTGGCTTAAAAGGTCACCGTATTGCGGGCGTTGAAGTACATCAGCAGCAAGCTTTGGTGTTAGTTAATCATGGCAACAGCACCGGCGATGACCTGATTGCCATGGTGAATTATGTGCAACAACACGTGTGGCAAAAATACCACATTGCTTTGCAACATGAAGTGCGCTTAATGAATGCCGATCACGAATGTCATATTCACTTGGAGTCACAAATATGAAGGCGCCAGATGGAAATAAACTCGCAATTTTAAATGCGCTCAATTCAGGTGGTTTTATTTCGGGTCAGCAATTAGGTGAGCAGCTAGGAATTAGCAGGGCCGCAGTTGGAAAACATATTCACTCGTTACAAGAAATGGGATTGGATATTTTTAAAGTGACAGGGAAAGGCTACCGCCTGAATAATAGCGCGGGGCTTTTGCATAGAAGTAAAATTAATGACTATTATGCTGAGCTTGGTGGAAATACCGCATGCGTTGAAGTGCAGTCAATTATTGATTCGACCAATAGCGAGTTAATGCGCCGTATTCAGAGTGACACCCCATTAGACTCTGGCACTGTACTCGTTGCAGAAATGCAGCAAGCAGGACGAGGCAGACGAGGTCGGGTTTGGCAATCGCCATTTGGTGCAAACTTATATTTTAGCTACTTTTGGCGTCTAGACGATGGCTTACAAGCTGCAATGGGTGTGTCGATTGCTGTTGGACTTGCGGTATACGATACCTTAAAGGCACTTTATCAACTGGATGTGGAGTTAAAGTGGCCAAACGACATTTATTTAGACGGAAAAAAACTAGCGGGTGTGTTGGTTGAGCTTGATGGTCAACCTCAAGGACCATGTCAGTTGGTTATCGGCATAGGTATAAACGTGCATATGCCAGACAGTGTCAGCCAGCATATTGATCAAGCATGGACAGACTTGAGCCAACATGTAAAAGGCCTTGAGAAAAATAAACTCGTGGCGTATCTGTGCTTTTACCTTGAGCAACGTTTGGCGCAATACCGTCAAACAGGTTTAAATGACATGTATAAACAATGGAATCAGTTAAACGCATTTGCAGGTCAATGTGTGGAGCTCAATACAGGCCATCGAAGTTGGCGCGGTATATGTGAGGGGATTGATCACCAAGGCGGCGTTCGCATTCGCCAAGATGGTGAGGTTAAAAGTTATTACGGTGGTGAAATATCACTGCGTAAGGCTGAACTATGAGATTATTGGTCGATGTGGGTAATACGGCAATTAAGGCCGTACTTTTTGATAATGAGCGTTATCAAGCATGTGAGCTCAATGCCATTCCATGGTCGCATGTTACAGACATGGTTTATGCGTGTGTGGGGAGCACAGAACGACTTATGCCACTATTTGCGCAGGCACAACAACATGCAATTCCTTATTTCGAAGCTAAAGTAACCGCTGAGCTTGCAACATTAACCTGTGCTTATAAGCAGTATCAAAATTTGGGGATCGATCGCTGGCTTACTGTCATCGCTGCATACACTGAATACCCAGAGAAAGATTGTGTTATTGTTGATGCGGGGACAGCGACCACAATTGATGTATTGAATAAAGAGGGTCAGCACTTAGGTGGTTGGATTGTGCCTGGGCTCGATTTAATGACCCGCTCATTAACGCAAAATACTCAGCGCGTTTTTGACGATGAGCACACCCCTTTTGCCACCGATTTAGGGTGTAATACACCTAATGGTTTAAAAAATGGCGCGCTCGTTGCGACAATGGGGGCAATTGAGCAAGCTGTTCAGCATGTTGATCAGCAAAATTGTTGTTTATTATTTGCCGGTGGCTATGGAAAATTACTTGCTGATCTATTTTCTGGCAGTCAATTTGATAGTGTTTTGGTTTTTAAAGGACTGAATTATTGGCGTGAATTAACAATAAAACAGTAAAAAACCGTGGATTTGCCTGAATTGTGAGCGTTTAACACATAAATTCACACTTTTTTTAATTTTATTGTTGCATCCCAATAAACCTTACCTTAGAATCTCGCCCCGTACTAAAGCAGTGCCGACTTAGCTCAGTTGGTAGAGCAACTGACTTGTAATCAGTAGGTCATCCGTTCAACTCGGATAGTCGGCACCACTTTCCTTTTACCGGAAGTGACTTAGTAAAGAATTTTCGTGGAGGGGTTCCCGAGCGGCCAAAGGGATCAGACTGTAAATCTGACGGCTCAGCCTTCGCTGGTTCGAATCCAGCTCCCTCCACCACTTTATTCTTGACGGTTAGAGGTAGTTTAAGAACAGTTTCCTATGCGGGCATCGTATAATGGCTATTACCTCAGCCTTCCAAGCTGATGATGCGGGTTCGATTCCCGCTGCCCGCTCCAGACTCTGGTGTTGCTGATATAGCTCAGTTGGTAGAGCGCACCCTTGGTAAGGGTGAGGTCGGCAGTTCAAATCTGCCTATCAGCACCAGTATCGAGAACTTATCTTATTATCTCCCTTTATCTGTCAGAAAAAACTATTTGAAATTTGAAAAAATTAAATTAATCTACCCTCGGTGGATTATTTTCATATGTAATCTAGATACACAAAACTGATAGGTTCCGTCATGGCAAAAGAAAAGTTTGAACGCGTAAAACCGCACGTAAACGTTGGTACAATCGGCCACGTTGACCACGGTAAAACTACCCTAACTGCAGCAATCACTAACGTACTTGCAAAAGTATACGGTGGTACAGCTAAAGACTTCGCATCAATCGATAACGCTCCAGAAGAGCGTGAGCGTGGTATCACAATCTCAACTTCACACGTTGAGTACGATACACCGACTCGTCACTACGCACACGTAGACTGTCCAGGACACGCCGATTATGTTAAAAACATGATCACTGGTGCTGCTCAAATGGA